>CAYFFH010000354.1:0-3095 GCA_964342175.1 uncultured Enterobacteriaceae bacterium
GTGATACCGGCATATTGCGGCGCATATTGATCGTCGACTAAGAAAGTACCGTCAACACCGGTTGATACCGCTAGATTTCCACCGCGTCCCATGAGCATGTGGATACCGTCGACAATGGCTATTGTCTTGATCGGTACCACATTTTCTGCCGCAGAAATAGTAGCCCACGTGATTGTGATAACCAGTACGGCGAGACACTTAAATGTTTTAATCATAGTGTTGTTTCCATTCCTCTACGCTAGCCCGCGAGATATTGGTTCGGTTCCTGCCGGTTTGTCATCGGTTTAATTCCGCAACCGTGTTGGTGCGACGTTACTGTATTCTTTAATGAAAATCTCTCGTGTCAAAATGAAATCTCAACATCGGGGTTCTATGGTTTCTTCCCCCCCACTGCTTCGTTAAAATAGTTCCTACCAACAGCCGCTGTTCCAGAGATCTTGAACCGTTTCAGCTTATTATCTGCGTTGAGCAGTTCACCGTGTACATCGCCAGCTTGGGTGTTATCAGTCTCGTTTAGGAAGACGCTCGGATCTTGATGATCGACAAAGCCGAGCGCGGCTGCCCCTAAAGAGTAACCTAAAAGCTCTTGTATCTTCTGGGGTAGTTTACGTGCTTCCTCAGGAGGTACGGCTAGATATTGATTTTCTTCTTGACGTAGCCATCCCAGCGCATAGTGTAGGCCTAGTCCGTAACGGGCCGTATTGGAGACATTCGCGCCGCCGCCGTGAAGTGTGCTGCCAATGTATAGTAGAACCGAACGGGCGGGCATTTCGGCGACTGCGATATCAGCGGGAGTCGGCTCCCTGTCGTCCGTCCAATGACGGCTACCAGGCACGAGACGGGTTGCGCCATTTTCTGCAGTAAAGTCACTGAGCGCCCATATCGTGGCTAGTATCAACGGCGGTGCCGGATTTTGGATCGGATAAAAACCTGTGTCGCGGTGTAAGGCCTGCGCCGTTTCGCCAGGCTCGATATACATCGTGCCTGTGTAGTTGATGCGATAGCGCACGCAATAGGGAAGGAGTAAGGCGTCGGCGATCGAGAGGACTAGCGGATGCGTAACGAGCTCTTGCACTGCAGTGGATCTTGAAAGCAATCGGCCTATTCGACGGGTCCGGTCACCTAGAAAGCCCTTTACCCCATCTCTAGCTTCCAAGTGCGGCTGGAGTTCCCCTCGAACTCGTGTTAGTTGTTCTGCACTTAGAGCATCCTCAATAATAACATAGCCATCTCGTTCTAGCGTCGGCATAATTTGATCAAGTGGGGTGTCACTTGGGAAATTGTTGGTTGTGCCCATTGGTTCCTCCAGATAGCGCTGCTAGTGATAACACACGAACCCTTGACTGATTGCTGGTTTACCCGTATCCGTGTGCACAGTGTATGCAATAAGGGTTTTGTCGACGGAATGTATATCTACGGTTATTGTTGATGGTAACAAGACCATGGCACGAAATCTGCCTCCAACACGTGTTACTCGAGTGGAGTCCCCTGTCAAACAGTGATTGACAATCTCTGAAACCGCGAGTGCCATGGTCGCTGTTCCATGTAATATGGTATCGGGCAAACCTGCGGCGAGAGCTACTGCCCGGTCGGTGTGGATCGGATTCCATATCCTTGCACATTCTGTGTACACATGTGCCGCTTCTTTTGCTAGGGGTATCGAATATTGGTATCCACGACCTGATATCTCAGGAAGGATCGGTAGCGCTGGGGTCTCCTCGACAAAGGTTGGTTCGCCTATAATATCGACACCTCGCTTGATTCCGAGTTGATATGTCCGACAAACGAGTTCGCCATCGCCTGATATCGTATCGATCCGGATAGTTTGTGCTATGCCGGGTCCTATCTTACTGATCCCGACAATGGTTGCCGAAGTCGTCAAATTATCACCGGCACGGATAGCGCGGTGTATGTGGAGATCGTGCGCAGCGTGGACATCTCGCTTGCGTTCATCCGACGTGATGGATTCACTTCCGGGGACACTAGCGCAGTCCATAATTGCCGGCCACTCGAGGCAGACTGGGAACATTGGGTGACCAATGACAATATTTGATTCGGTATCAATATAGCTTGGAGTGGTGTCGCCTAACCCGGCTGCGTAGGCCATTATCCACCGCGCATCGATGTCATTTACGAACGCCTTACTTGTACCTCCAACCATCGTCGTATTGAACGGCATTATTTACATATCCTATATGCGAGGTAGCTTAGATTGATGTTTGATGATTTGGTAATGTTCATACAATAGGTTTCTGGCAGTGCTATATCCATTTTATTTGATCAATTAATTCACTTTCGGTGAGTACTTTATCTACGGCATTTAGTAGATCTTTGGCACCGGTCACTGATATTTTTTTAAACCCGAACCACGTTTTTGACCGAGGTTGCAATATCAACCGCCACCAGTTCTCCTTACTGTCGATATTGCCGCAACAGAGCCGATACTCGTTAGTGTCCTTAGTGTATTTTAGAAACCATCCCCAATCTTCGAAATTTGGGTAGGACGTATAGATTTCCTCAGCCGCTAGTTTCTGGCATAGCCACCAAGTAAGTTCGGCGCCATAGCGCTCAAAAGATATTTGCGAACCTTCGGGCAGAATTGGCTGAAAAGCTTCGGAGTAGAACTCGACTTCAAGTGTCATTTTTTACCTAGAGTATCCCAGTCTTTCGATATTCGCAGTTTGCAATTTTGCCGCCCTAAGTTGCCCAGCGGCACAGGTATTTTAGGACCTATCAGTTCCGTGTTGGAGGATGTCGGCTGAAGGTAGGGTAGCTGTTACTCAGTCTTTAGCAGCTCGCCAGCGATTATCATCTGCCGTACCTGGTTTGTACCGGCACCGATCTCCATCACCTTACCGCTGCGGTAAAGCCGGTTGACCTCGCTCTCGCGCATAAAACCCATACCCCCATGGAGTTGTACTGCGTTGTCGAGCACCCGCATACTTGCACGTCCCGCGTGGAGCACTGTGGCCGCACTGCGTTTGTGGATCTCCCCGCGGCCCCCTTCCCCGGGCATTAGATGTAAAATCTCTCGGCCAAGTTGGTAAGTGAGCGCGCGCATGGTTTCAACATCCGTATACATGTCAGCGAGAATC
>CAYFFH010000355.1:0-3092 GCA_964342175.1 uncultured Enterobacteriaceae bacterium
GCGCGCGAGGAAATTTTCGGGCCAGTGGTGGTCGTGATTCCGTTCGATGATGAAACACATGCTATTGCGATGGCAAATGACAATGAATACGGATTAAACGCTTCGGTGTGGTCGCGCGATGTTGGCAAGGCTGTCCGCGTCGCGAGAGCTTTACAATGCGGCATGGTTTCGGTTAATTCAAATGGCAGCGCGAGCCGTTACGGGTTGTTCGCGCCGTTTGGCGGCCACAAAAAATCCGGCTTAGGTCGCGAGCTCAGTATGCGGGCACTGGAGTTATATACTGAGGAGAAGAATATTTTCATTGATCACAGTGACTGAAGTTTCAAAACGTTATTACTGATCACAACATATATGGCGGCGATTCCACGCCGTACTCTTCGTAGCCCCCGTTACGAACGATGTTCCCGGGGTTTTGGAACTCGGGGAGTACGTACTTCCCGAACATTTCGATGCTCTCCATAACCTTATGGTGACCATGGCCATCCATACGAAGAATCACTTCGTTTATTCCCATTGCTTCGAATTCGCGGATCCGCTTGATGATGTCATCCGGAGCACCGACGAGAAACCAAGGCAGTGCATCCACCAAATAAGGCAAATCGTTGGAACGATCACCGAGAGTTTCTTTGACCCCAGCTAGATACGCGTAGCCTGGACTGGTCTCACTGATGGCTCCGTAGAAACTCATCAGAAATTTTGCGAAACCCAAAGACGATGGGCGTGCTTCTTCAAGAGCGACGGCACGAGTCCGCGCACAATGTACGCCGAATACACCTAACGATATTGTATCTGTAACACCAACGCCAGGTAGCGGTTGTGCATCTCTTAACGCGTTTTTGTAGGCCTTAATGCAATCTTCCAGATAGTCCCATGCGAACGGTGAGGCGTTCATGACGCCGATCCCCATTTTGCCGGCCTCAATATGCGTTTCCAAACTAGTAGCAGCTACATGAATCTCGGGGAATTGGGGTTGGTAAAGACGTGGCCACACTATTGTTGGCTCAATGTTGTAGAACTCACCGTGGTGTTCTATCTCATGCGTCGTGAGGGCTTTGACAATAACCTCTAACGTTTCGAGCCATTCGGCCCGAGTCCCGTCAGCGTCGATTTCAAACGTTTTTACAACGCCTGCATTGTTGCCCCGAGCGGTACCGAATTGCATTCGGCCACGTGACAGGATGTCTAAGGTGGCTAAGCGTTCCGCCGAACGTATCGGATGATTGAAATGCAGCAACACAGTCGACATGCTGCGCAATTTAATTCGGCTCGTTGCCTGAGCTACCGCCCCGTACAAAACCTCCGGTGCGGAGATCGTCGCCACAGGATCGGTAAAGTGCTGTTCGGAACTACCCCAGAAATCAAAATTCATCTCATCGCAAAACTGTGCTTCGCGTATCACCTCATGTAGGCGGTTTGCCGCTGATGCGCCTGGTGGAGTATCGCCCTCAGTCAAGAATCCAAATTTCATCAAAACCCTCCTAGCCTGCGGTATAAAATGTGGTGTTCTTATCTCATTTAACGTCCACTTGTAAGGTTAGAAACGTCGAAGGTTTGTCGGACCTTCGATGCGCTCATAGTCGGATGCGCAACGGGCTCACCTATACCCACCGAGCCGCGGTCGTTCTTGTGGTCGATAGCAATGGAAGCGCGCCAGCTGACTACGCTCTTGCCAACAATGGCATCATTTCCAGTATTATCTTTCGGTGCTTGGACCACGGTATAGAGTGATTTCCATAGGTTGCCTTCGTGGTCGAAGATCGCTGCGAACGCGGCCTCCAAGTTTTCTCTGTCAATGAACATTAAACGGCTAGCGTAGGGGTGGTCTCTCCACACCGGGATTAACTCGACCACGTAGCATCGACGCACTTGCCAACGGTCTTTTGGAATTAGACTGCTAGGTCCGTAAAATTTGGCATTCGCGTGTTTAGAATTTGCGACGAACAAGATCGATTTCTGCCCAAGGTAGGTCCATTTGAAGTCGAACACACGTCCTGAGAATACCGCGAAGTCATCGAAGGTGAAATCGGTGCCCATAAATGAATCGGCGCGCTCCTTCGCAGATAATCGTCTCACTCGTCGCTGGGTTGGTAGATAAGAGTTTACCTGATCGTCGAGGTCGGCAAAGGCACGCTCGATGACAAACTTAGTACCTTTTACGTCAAACGGTTCGAAGAATTCGAAGAATTCTTTCCATAGAAGCTGGCCGGCATCATCCAGATCGAGCCGATAGGCTTGATCTGGAAGCATTGCGAGGCGGCTGAGGTACACCCGGTGGTAGGACGTCGTTATAAAACGATCCACGATGCCGCCACCTTCTAGCCCCGGTGATAGTACTTTCCGTTCGTTGCCGGTGGTTGGGCGTACCAGACTAATCCGCATTTCTGGAGATTTGTAACCATAATATTGCCAGCGATGGATGTGATCCCACGCGACCATAAGCCCCGCTTCAGAAGGCGAGGCAGCGGCGATACGAGCGTGAGAGAAAGGCATGCCGGCCTCGTAATCCTCAAGACCACCATTGGCTCCGAGGGAAGCGTTGTCACCGCCTTCAAGGGTCGCTATTTGATAGATTGCCGGCGCTTCAAAGTGGTATGCCTGCTCGATCTCGACAGCAATTTCCGGAAACTGCATTGCTTCGAAAAACCCGGGGACGACGAAGGGTTTTAGCACGTCAAGATTCTCAATTGCAATGATATTGTCCGTATTTGGTCCGTCATGCGCGTAACGAAATTCTTCCAGCCAAGCGAGCACGTCATTCCGTGTAGGTGCTGCAATTGTTATTTGCAGCGGAAGCAACGCAATTGCGAGTATCACTAGTGGTAGCCTCGGGGGGTTGGCTTGTGATAGCCGATGTTTCATGTCAGCTTTAAAACGGCGCATCGAAAATGTCTCCGGGTTACCTGGCTGAAAAGATTTTGTTCGATTGTCAATCTTGAAACAACTATTGACTCACCCGGAGTCGAAATCACATCTTGGCGGCCTGTTGCGTACTAATGCAGTGTCGCACCATTGGTAAAATGGATGGCGACGAAATCATTTTTTTGTAGATCCTATCCGGGAGCACAACGATACCTCGCCTGGGCTACAGTGTC
>CAYFFH010000356.1:0-3068 GCA_964342175.1 uncultured Enterobacteriaceae bacterium
CGGCCCCCACTCCATCCTTCCCTGAAACCAACCAACCACTTCGCCCGATTCGATTGATTCGACAGTTTTCCTAATCAACTCCTGCTCGTCAAGAAAATCATATTGGACGTTATACCTTTGCAGTTCGGAACGAATATGCGAATTAGAAAACATTGGCCCAAGATAACTTTGTTCCATTTCCCAGCGAGTTCCGCACTGGAACAAACTGTTACTCACGTAGAGTGCTGATCCAAGAGCAAGTCCTTCGTCCCCCGCGGCTGGCTGAATACACGTTTTGGAAAACGGGGTATGATCAAAGATCATTCCGTTCGCAACACTGTTTAGAGCGCATCCGCCGGCGATAGCAACGTTGTCGTTCGGAACGAGATCATGAAGAATGTTCATGAGATGAAGATAGGCCTTTTCAAATCTGAATTGAAGGGAGAATGCGAGATCTTTGTCGCGCTGGGTAATTTCATTTTTTGGACTTCTTGGCGGGCCTAAATATTGGACCAAGTGATTCGAATAATGCCGGACTAGACTGACTGAACCGTCTCGGTCGACGTTCATACCCTCATTTGCACCAAACGGTAAGACAAATTTTGAGTTCAGTTTAAGTCCGCTTGGGGTGAGTATCAGCATGTCTTCCAGAAGATCGGCAAAGCGGTTGCTGCCTAACGGTGCCAGCCCCATCACTTTCCCCTCATCACCGTATTTTCCGTAACCAATAAATTCGCAAATAGTGGTGTAAAGGGATCCAAGCGAATGTGGTACGAAGATCTTATGTAAGACCCTAATCTGCGATCCCGTGCAGGAAGCCATCATGCAAGTCACGAAGTCTCCGGACCCGTCGATACTTATTGCGGCGCAATTCTCCCAGGGAGATATAAAATAGGCACTAGCAATATGAGCCAGATGATGCTCGACATATTCAACGTCAAAGCGTAGTTTTTTCTCCTCTACTGCACATTCTCTTGCCGTAATTTCCTTTACTGCAGCCAGCGCGGTACTGGAATTTCTGATTTTGAGGAGATTGGCAGCTTTCCCAGGGTTCTGCATTGCGTAGAGCAGTTTTCTCGGGCGATTCGCCGTGGGCTGCCGCCCTATCGATAAGACATTAACGTCGGAAAAGCGAAGTCCCGCGTCGCTTAGACACGCCTGAATGGCAAGCTTGGGGAAACCTGCGAAGTATTTGACTCGATTCAGCCGTTCTTCAGCAATTGCGCTGACCGGTATACCGTCTACGACCAGCGCAGCTGAAGCGCCCGGATGATACGCGTTTATTCCTAAAACAACACTCAATTATGGAGTCCGTGGATAGGATATATCGGCCACAACGAATACAACAGTAAGTTAGCGTTAAGCGACGCGATTGATCAAAGCAAAGAAATAAATGATAACGACCAACTCTTGATTATACAGGTTGGCTGTTGCTTGGAACCGTGACTCCGGAACCTCACTTCCGAGAGAAAATTGAATATTATGGCTACGCAACTGCCCAAAGCTTGAGTTATATTTGAAGGTCAAATTTAAGCTAGAGAATGTTGTTCGTGAAGTATCTTCGTGCTCTTGACGCGAGTTTGGAAGAGATGCGTGCCTCAGGGATTGCAGTAATCCGCAGATAAGTTTGTTAAGGAGCAGCTTTGAACATGGCTGAGTCGAGTCTGGAGAAAGAGACACGTCGCGCGTTCCATAAGATTCATCTGGAGCACCTCGCGGATCCTCATGTTGCGGACCGTCACTCGGATATCGTGGATCCCCTAAGTATGGGATTACCGGTGGATTTCTTGGTTGGTGCGAGATGTGCCGATTTGGGATGCGGATCCGCTGGTCATGGAGTCGTGAATCTACTCAGTTTGGGAGCTGAGTTCGTCAATGCACTCGACCTTGATCAGTCGTTTATTGGCCCGCTAAAGGATCGGATGCATCAGATTGGCAAACACTCTGATTGTTGGCAGGCTGATGTAGGTTCGATCTTGGCCTTGCCTTACGAGGCTAATTCATTTGACTTCGTCTTGTGCCGGGGAGTGATCCATCATGTATCGGACGAGTTAACAGCGTTAAAAGAGATTCATCGAGTCCTGAAAGTGGGTGGTAAGGCATTTATTTACGTGACAGGGAAAGGTGGCGTCCTAAATCGATTCTTCAAGGAAACGTTGAGGGAGGAGTATCGTTGTAACCCGGAAATGCGCACAGTAGTGGAGTCGGGCGAAATTGAGCAGTGGCTGAAAACTCAAATCACTGACTTGAAGACCAAGATCGAGCCTGATGACGAGAATTCGTGGCGTGCATCAGTTAATCTGCTGGAGAACTTGTGTGAGTTGATTAACAACGATCTGGCGTTGAGCCTTAGAGATATGTTGGAGGCGCCTGAATACAAGTCGTACTCCGAATCGGAGTGGTTCAGTCTGTTGGAAGGAGCAGGATTCAAACAGTATTATCGGGTGTTCAAGAAACCAAGATATAGGAATGTACGGAAGATATTCGCGCCATTGTTCGTTGAGCATGATCATCCGCTAGCCCGTCTTCTCTATGGTGATGGATCGATGAATGTCATCGTAACAAAGTGAGGCCGCACCCTGTGCTTGTTCTGATCTCGGGCAGATATCTCTGATTGAACTGAGCATGTGGTAAGACCTTCCTCAAGAATTTTGGGATTTCACAATTCTTGCATAGTGCGAGGATTAAACATCCTCTGTGCATTTTTGATTTGTCTCGCTACCGAGGTTTCTCTGGGCTTTGACCCGCAAGATCTGGAGAGGGTTCGTAATGGAGATGATTGCATTGAATGCGATCTGTCCGGCGCCCAACTCCACAAAAGTGATCTCTCCGGCCTAGACCTGTCTTTCTCGGATTTATCGGGTGCAGATCTCAGTAATGCAAACCTAAAAAATACTCTACTACGTAATGCGGACCTGCGTTTTGCAGACTTCAGTGGTGCAAATCTTCGTAAAGCTTTTCTGGAGGGCGCAAGTGTGGATAACGCGCGGTTTTTCTTTGCGTTTGCCCTGGGCTGCAACTGCCGGGGTCTGAATTTCAATGCATCTAATTTAGCAGGCGCACGATTCAAAGGCGCTGACCTCACACAG
>CAYFFH010000357.1:0-3064 GCA_964342175.1 uncultured Enterobacteriaceae bacterium
TTTATTGGTCAGATTTTCTTGACGGCAAAAATCTACATGTGCATCCAAGTTACAAAATCAGGATGTTTTTCGTATGCTGTATATAATATTCGGCGCATAAGTGTATCTTCCGGTCCGATTTCGACTACCAGAGTGTCTATGGCCCGAGTGAGAGCAATCACAATCCAGCGTGCGGCAAAGTTGTTAGCTCGCTCTAAATGTTCATCAGATGCTACATCGTCAGGATTCGTTAGTACTCCGGTATCCCTAAGTCGGTTGAGGTAATCGTTGACTTTGTATTGGTGAAAATCGTCTATTGCTAAATTAACAGACACCCATCCCTCTAAACCGCGGCATGAATCATATTGAACTGTCCTGAGTTGTCCGAATTGTAAGGGGTAATCTCTTCTAACCTCAGGTACGACTCCATCCCACGTTCCGTAGCCCCATTCGGCGAACTTTTCGGCTGCAATTGAGCCAATCGGTTCCTGTTCAGGTGATCGTTTAACCAAGGACGGAGGCACGCAAAAAAGCATATCTATGGGCTGTTGGCCAGCTTCTTTCGTTAGCTCTATTAAAGAGTCGTGAAGGGTGGAGTCGTCCAGATATGGACGGTCTATAACTAGCACGCGTCCTCCAGGCAGGACATTATTCGTATTCCATCCCAAATTAACACTTAGTTCTCCTGCCACGGTGGAAGCAAACGTTGCTAGATTAGCCTTCATCCTGAGACACCGTTCCATTTCAAGACGGTAAATTGCGGAAGAATGTACAGTTTTAGACCAGTTAGCTGGTTCTTGTTGCCGGACGAGCTGATTGACTCCGTCAGCTACAACTATACCGCCTCTAGGACGAACCTTAGTAAGCAGATCTAACTCACTCTGCGGCCAGTCTTGTCCTTCGTCGATAAAGATATAATCATATGATAAATGCTTTTCTCGCAACCGTTGCATATCTTCTTCGTCTGCAGCTTCTAGCAGTTCTAAGCATTCCAATTTATGGAGATCATAGTTTTGCAAGAAATCATTCTGAACGTCTATTCCTATATCTTCCATCAAACCGTACATCAGCTGGTGTACAGTTTGGATTTCCAGACACCTTTCGCTTACATCGTCCTGAAGACCTGCTAGCGAAATCATACGCCGAATGTCAGCGGCGAGAGCCTGATTGTAAGTCAAAATCAAGACACGGGCTTTTTCAATGTCTGCGAGTCTGTATCCAAGGCGCAGCAACGCAATAGTCTTTCCCGCACCAGGTCTTCCCTGAAGAAGAATGAGTTCTTTATCTTTCATCTCCTCGCGAATTTGTTCTATGTCTGAACTCATCTCTTTTCCAGTAATGATTTCAAGTTTCTTTCGATCCATATTGGTAGGTTCGAGGGTTTTGGTGAACGCAGTAATCGCTGCATCCATGTCTATTCGGCCGTTAGGTGAGTTGTATGCAGATAAGCTCCACATATTTTGTGATGATTGTTCTGGTTGTTTGTCTATAGCTAGTTTATTAAGGAATAACTCCCAGGGAGAGTCGTTGCCCAAAACATTGGTCTCAAGGGGTATTTCTGCGCTTTCTACTCCTCTGAGCCAGATAAGACCGGAAATCCATGGCGTGGTTAATTTGTTATCTTCGAAAACGCTACGCATTGAAAATATTTGATTATGATTCTGCTCTGTAACGTTATGCCACCCAGTCTTGTGGTAATGGACTTCTACTGTTTCAGCTCCGACGGGCCCCGTGAACTTGACAGACTGAGGTGGATGATCTTTCACTTCTATGACTATGCAAAAACTATTTGTATTGAAGGTGTGAATTCCGGCAACCCTACTTTGACCGGCATTAAACGGTATAAATTGTTTGTAGGACAGAGGTTGTGGAAAAGATCCCATCACCAAGATATCTATATCTTTAGTATTCTTCTTATGGCATTTTATGCCGCATATTATTGCAATCTGGTGTTTATCATTCGTTGTTATCTCAGGCCATAAGGCCAGAATACGATCCTTAAGGTCAGTGGCGGCTTTGAATTCGTTAGACGTCGGGTCGCCAAGCACTTCTATCATTACAAGATCACCCTATAATAAGATTCGGTTATCTTATCATGCCTATTTTGGGCATAGGACCAATAATGAATTTGCAGGAATCCTGAATATACTTAACAGATTGAAGACAGTTTCGTGTGCGATTAGAGTGTTTTGTTATGTTGAACAAGTCAAATCCTCTGAGGTATGGATATACGCTTCCTAGGTGGCTACCTCTGACTGGCTGTTCCCCATTATTTTATGGAACCGCCGGACAAATGATATCTATCAGACGAACTTCTTATTTACCTAAAGAGAGATACTCCCAGACAGTATGTATGGGGAATATTTTCTGCGTGTAAGATGCGTAGATTTGACGATTCGCTCGGACTGGGTTACGTCCGAGACATATTGACTTAGAAGGCTAAATCAGAGATAATAAAGGTCAAGCTTCCCCGTATACATGGTCCTCGTGACCCTCACGAGGCCTGAAACCGAACTCATAAGTATTACCCCCAAAGTTAACTCTGGGACACAGGCATAGTCTGATCATGCCTCTCTTATCACATCAAATTAACGACCATCGATTTCTAATAATCGCTCTAAAGGCTAACTGATAGCTTGGTGTTCACTTTCTTGGTATCTACTTGAATGTTGATTATTCACAAACAGGAGCAATATTTTAGATATGGCACATGGTAATAAACCTACATATCCTGAACTCTGGTGGATTTACGATTCTAGAGGAATATATCTAGGCAATGTTGCTGTGCATTCTACAGGTAATGCCAGCGCACAAATCGGCAAGGACTCTCGTTTGTACTTTGATCAATTGTTCACGATAGCGCGCCCGTTTGGTTCTGACGCAATAGAGAAGGACCATAGCGTCATCATACCTGACGTCGATAAGGAGGCAATACTTGCTGAATTTCGGGAAGCAGGATTCGTAACTACCAGAGCGGATGAACAGGATTTTGAGGAGTTAGCGTTAGAGCTAAAGGCTTTGGAATCGGACCAGTCTGAACTTTTCAGCATAATTTACCAGGGTAATACCATACCGCTTCCTGAAG
>CAYFFH010000358.1:0-3057 GCA_964342175.1 uncultured Enterobacteriaceae bacterium
GTTCGGTCTTTCCTAAGGGAAGTGGGTAAAGTTCCTGACGAACCCTATTTTGATCATTCATCCAAGAAAGGCAAAAAGGTTTGGGGTCGCATCAAGAAACGGTTTAATCAAAAGTGTGCGTACTGTGGGAAGCGGGACGATAAACTTGAAATGGAGCACCTAATAATGCTCAACAGGCAACAAGGGGGCTTACACCATCCTGGTAATGTTGTCCCCGCATGCAAAGAGTGCAACAAAAGAGAAAAAGATGACGCTAATGAACGTTATCTCGATTGGGAAAAGCACCTAAATAATATTAAAAAATCTGATAGAGGGTCCAACATTGATGTCGCGACACAGATAAATAACATCAAAGACCATATGAAGTGTGAAAAATACCCCAACATAACTGGAGAAAGTCGAGAATATATTGCAGAACTCGCCGAGAGTTTGTATCAGGAGGTCAAGGTTTTACAAGAAGAATACATAAAAAAAACTGAAGAACTCTCCAAAACTATTCATGTTGACTAAAACGACTTAAGCGCATGGAACCCGACTGCTTTTCAATGATCTTTAGGTTGAAAAGGCCTAATAGCAAATCCAATTAATAAGGAGAGTATTACAAAGGGAACTATGACGATAGCAGTTATAGGCCATACTACACATATGACCAAGAGTATTGCTAATGCAATTAAACCACCATCTGGTGACCACGAGGAAGTAAAAGCGTTTTTCTCCAAAATGCTAAATACCATGATCTTTACCTTTGCCCCATATTGCGTCAGCAGTAATGTAAAGCTTGTCCGAATAGTAGCATTTTGAGTGGCGCACAGTGGAGACAAAACCTCTCTCGAATAAAGGTGCCGAAAAAGGTGCCGAAACTTTTTGAGTTTCACTGCTATAAGCTCAATCACCACTTCTTCTATTCAGTGATCGGGTATAAACAAACACATTTCCAGTTTTAAGAACAGGTATATCAATTGCGATGCTTTCTTTATTGTTTGTTACACGGATTGCAGACGAGAGGTGTAACCGACTCGCCGCAGTAGGGACATGCATCGAAGGTGGGTGGAAAGTCCCGTCCACAGTTATAACAGTCCACTATTGCACCTCTCATAGCAACATCAAATTACGGTGAGTCTTTGATCCACAGCTTCACCACATTTTAACTATCCCAAGGAAAATTTAACGGAATATCAGCGGGGAAATATAGCGTTGGATTATCTGTAAGAGACTCATCCCGTGCCAAGTCGCAGATGATAATAGACGGCTCATAATCGTTCATTTCTTCTCTGAACAAGTATTCATTTTCGTTTTTGATAGAAACTGCTATTTTGGTCCCATCAGGAGCCCAAGTAGGTCCGAAAAGTACGTGGGGATGAATCATAGATTTCAAACTTTCATCGGGATCAATTACATAAAATTTGTTCCTGTTAGTCTCCAAATCCCTGACCACTAGATGAGTTACCCTACTACTGAGCGGGATTTTTTCGGCACTAGAATACTCATAATCGGTTTCACTACTCACTGGTTTTCCATATCTCCTATGTGAGATGTAAGCGATTGACTTACCATCTGGAGACCACACAGGGTCTTTATCAGAATGATCATATTCGTATTCAAAAGCCTTTAGCACGGCATTATCGTATCCTTGAAAACTATCAGGATCATGGACTTCATCCTCATTCTGCTCAAGGCCCTCGTCGATTATGTATTGTGTGGCTGTATCCACCCATTCAGAATCGTAAAAATGCTCAAATTCTGTTAGCTGTGTCTGTTCACTGCCGTCAGCATTCATAACATAAATTTTGGATTCCACTTTTATGTTCCCGTCGTCACCGCTTGAATACGCTATTTTCTTCCCATCAGGTGACCAGGTACAGGACATGTCTGGATCTTCCACTTCTTGCCCCATTAGTTTTGCTGGATTAGTACCATCCGCATTAACCACATATATGCTTGTTGTTTTGGGAGAAAAAATATTATTCGGGTCTTCAAATTCCATGACGGAGTATGCGATTTTGCTGCCATCAGGTGACCAGGCAGGGTTAAATTTATTCAAATTGTCATCTACAAGAGAAACATTGTTATTACCATGAGCATCCATGATGTATATTTGCGACTTTGAATAGGTGGATCGAACCCAAGCAGGAGCCAAAAATCCATCGGGCCCTGCCTCATCCAACTGATATGCAATTCTTTTCCCATCAGGTGACCAGCAGGCCCGTGACACGATATTATCTCCAGCGCTTATCGTAGAAGTGGTGCTAGACGATTCAACCTGTCCATATGCTGGCAAATTAGACATGACTTTTAAAAGTGTGAATCCTGTCGATGCTCCATTCGCAGAAGCATCGTCACTTTTCCAATCAGAATTCAACAAATTGCTGGTAAAAACAATTTTCCCACCATCCGATGACCAGGATGGGTAAAAGGCGTTTTCTTGAAAGGTATGCCACACCGTTAGATTACCTATGCTTTAGACTAAATCGTTATTCTTACTCACGTCGTCGGAATAGTAGCATTTAAAATGAGTAATGGTACGAGTCGAAACACTACTGACAAACTCAAATAGCTTTTGAAAAATGCATAATGCCCAATAATACAATGAGCAGGTCAGGAGGATAGCCTTATTCAGTTGAGAACCAGAAATGGAAGCCTTTTCTCAATTGAGGTTACAAGAACGACCCCTGACACTAAATCTTGGCTCACTAGCTCAATTTGGTTAGAGCAACTGTCTCTTAATCAGTAGGTTCACGGTTCAAGTCCGGGGCGGGTCACCAGAGCTCCCAAAAAAGATAAGGTGTACCCCTTATCTTTTTCAGCCCCATTTTCAGGGTACCCCTTATGGTACCCCCTATTTTTCAAAAGCTACACATTCTCAACAGCTTTCTCGGCACCTTTTTCAATCACTGGTTTCCGTAAGGGGTGCAGCTGAAACATATAATTTTTCAGGCGGTTCTGGAAAATAATATGACAAAGCTGGGCAAAGCCAACCACTCAAAAGAGGATCTTCGTCCATCTGATACCAGTTGCCATCGTATTCACTACTTCTCCAGGAGAGTGATTCTGTAAACC
>CAYFFH010000359.1:0-3037 GCA_964342175.1 uncultured Enterobacteriaceae bacterium
TCATGGATTCGCGATATCCGAAGCGAGTCAAACTCCGGTGATGCTAGAACTGAGAGTGCGAGCATGTCATCTCCACGGTCGCTTTAAGACCAAAGCTAATAGAAGACCGAAAACAACGCTGCGCGAAGCGATGGAACAACCGACACGTGATACCCGTCGGATCGTGTTGCCTCCCGCGAGCTTCGACCATGAGCTAGAGAAGATTAATGACCGTTGGCCACGAGCAGTCGAGTACATCAAAGCGCATCAACTGAATGAGATATTTGCAGGTGATAGCGATACCTCTGACATTGGAATCATTTTGCAAGGTGGTTTATTCAATACGACCATGCGTGCCCTGGAGATCCTAGACCTTGCCGATAGCTTTGGAAAAAGTCGGGTAGCAACCTATGTTATGAATGTGACCTATCCGTTGATCGACGAAGAGCTGGTCCAGTTCTGTACTGACAAGAAAGCCGTTTTACTGATCGAGGAAGGTCAACCTGACTACATTGAGCAAGCGCTAAATCGGATACTGCGACACGCCAATATCGACACCCGTATCCAAGGCAAAAGTATGTTGCCAAAGGCCGGCGAGTATACCGGAGAGGTTCTACAGCGAGGAATACAACAATTTTTTGAGATCGAATCACCACGCCTGCTGACCAACCTATCGGATAGCACCCGCACCGCAATGGTAACGAGCCAGAGAGTTGGAAGTGATCTTGTTGGTTCTATCCCAGCACGCCCACCTGGCTTTTGTACCGGATGCCCAGAACGACCTATATTTACCGCAATGAAGCTTGTCCAACGCGACATTGGCGATTTCCACGTTTCATGCGACATCGGCTGCCATCTATTTTCGATCTTGCCGCCGTTTAATATCGGCAACACTACAATGGGCTATGGACTCGGCGCCGCCGGTGGCGCGGCATTTAACGTCAACTCAAACCAGCGCACAGTGAGTGTTATGGGCGATGGGGGATTCTGGCACAACGGTCTCACCAGCGGCATCGGTAATGCAGTATTCAATGAAAACAACAACGTGATTGTGATTGTGGACAATGGCTATGCGGCGGCCACCGGAGGTCAAAATATCCTGTCGTCACTCGCCGACAATCCGCTGCGCAGCACCAATAATCTGATTACTAAAGCAGTAAAGGGCGTTGGTGTAAAATGGGTCAAGACCGTTAACTCCTACGATTTAGGGAAGATGACGCGTACCCTGCGTAAAGCAATGACGGCCACCGCCCGTGGGCCTAAGGTAATCGTCGCACGGGCAGAATGCATGCTGAACCGCCAGCGTCGCGAAAAGCCAATCTTTAAAATTAACCAACTGGCAGGTCGACGAGTTGTGCGTGAACGCTTCGGTGTCGACCCGGAGACCTGTACAGGTGATCACTCCTGTATCCGGCTATCTGGCTGCCCGTCACTTACTATCGCTGATAATCCGGACCCTCTACGTACTGATCCAATCGCCTATGTCGACAACTCCTGCGTTGGCTGCGGCGTCTGCGGTGAGATCGCGCATGCGGCCGTATTATGTCCATCGTTCTACAAGGCTGAAGTAATCTACAATCCCTCGCGATGGGATCTTTTTCTCAATCGCGCACGCGTTAAAGTCATCGGTTATTTGCAAAACCGCCGTGCGCGTCAACTCGCTCGCTACGTGTGGTGAAAACCACCGTGGTCGCGCAAGGTCGGGAACGCATAACGATTGCGATCGCCGCCATGGGTGGTCAGGGTGGAGGCGTACTAGCGGATTGGATCCTCACGATGGGAGAGAACGCCGGTTACTATGTTCAGGCCACTTCGGTACCAGGCGTTGCACAACGCACTGGCGCTACGATCTATTATTTAGAACTGTTTCCCGAAGATGCGTCAACACAGGCCCCAGTGCTTGCACTGATGCCAGTACCAGGCGATATCGATGTGGTGATCGCCGCCGAACTGGCCGAAGCCGGCCGCGCAGCGCAGCGAGGGATCATCACACCAGATCGGACCTGCTTGATAGTGTCTGACCACCGCGCCTACGCCATCGCTGAGAAGAGCGCGATGGGAGACGGGCGGGTCACATCGTCGGATATCAAACATGCAATCGAAAAGACTGCAAGGTCGGTTATTTGCTTTGATATGCAAAGCCTAGCGGAGACGCATAACACCGTGATCAGCGCAACGTTATTTGGCGCGCTGGCTGGTAGCGCTACCCTACCCTTTACAATCGAACAATTCGAAGCGGCGATCACTGGAACCGGGAAATCGATTGCAAATAATTTGGCCGCTTTTTCTTCTGCATTCGAGTTAGCGAGCAGCGGATCGCCGATCGTCAAGGATTCTTCTGCTGCCGCCATATTGCGCACGGCACCGGGCACGCTCGGTCCAGAGATCGTTGAATTGCTCAAGCGCATCGATAGCGATCTATTTCCGCCAATTCGAGCAACTGCATTAACAGGGGTACGGCGCCTGCTCGACTATCAAGATCCCGAATATGCATCGCTCTATCTCGACCGCCTCAGTTCGGTCCAAAGCGTAGACCCCGAAATAGAAAGCGAGGCGCGCTTAACCGACACGGTCGCACGCCATCTCGCCTTATGGATGAGTTACGAAGATACGATACGGGTCGCCGATATCAAAATCCGGCGCGATCGTTTCGATCGCTGCCGCACCGACCTTCGAGCGAGCGATAATGAATTGGTGTATCTAACTGAATATATGCATCCGCGGATCGAAGAGATTGCGGACACCCTGCCACGACGTCTCGGTAGCTGGTTACTCGCAACACCATGGGCACAAAACTTCCTAACGAGATTCGTATTACGCGAACGTAAAGTACACACCTCGAAACTCTGCGGTTATCTGCTGCTTTACTGGGTCTCATCATTGCAACGTTTTAGACGCTCGACTTATCGTTTTACGACCGAACAACAACGAATTAGGCGTTGGTTGTCGCGGATTGAATTACTCGCTAGCGAGCATTACGAGCTCGCGCTCGAAGTCGCTCGTTGCCAAAACCTCATTAAGGGGTACGGCGATACCCACGAACGTGGGGTCAAAAATT
>CAYFFH010000360.1:0-3019 GCA_964342175.1 uncultured Enterobacteriaceae bacterium
GATATTGCGTCCCAACATCATTCCCTTGTCGCATCCCTTGAGTAGGGTCGTGTTCCTCCCAAAATATCTGTAGTAGCTCCTGATAAGACACAAGTGCCGGATCGAATACAACACGCACCACTTCATTGTGCCCGGTCATGCCGCTACAAACTTCTTGATAGCTGGGATTTGGCGTATAGCCACCGGCATACCCTACTGCTGTTGTATAAACGCCCTCAACTTTCCAATAACACTGCTCAACGCCCCAAAAACACCCCATTCCTAGCAGCGCATATTCCAATGCCATTGTCGGCTTAGGCTGCATCAGGGCATTGAGGACGAAATGCGTCTCAGCAACGGGCATCAACATTTTACGCCCCGGTAGGGCATCGGTCGGCGAGGGAATTGACTGTTTTGCTTTTAATGCCTGCATTATCGCCTCACAAAAATTTTAGACGTGCGAAAGGGTAAACCTGCTGCAATCAAAATCAAGTTAAATCGATCAGGATCTAGTTTGTTGATCACTATTATTTTTCTTGACGTTTAGGCCACAAAGATACGATTTTAACTTTACCCCCTGAGGTAATCGATTTTCGCCCACAATTTACGCTCTGATTTCCATTCAACAGACCTTTAGAAATCCGGCTAGTCGTATCGACCCGACTACGCTATGCTCGGTACAGTCTATCAGACAGGGCTTGGTACTATGCCAGATAGAACGAAGATTTATTGGCACACCCATAGAGAGTGATCTTACGCTAGCAAAGAACACGTGTTCCGTACCAAAGCAAATGGTCACAGCGCCAACGTGATCTGTAATCGATACCATAAGGAGAGGAATTACTAGCGGCAAATCCGTTAATAGATCCAACGACGTGTTTCATCCCATCACTGCTTTTATCGCGCTCCGGTATTTAAGTACGCGCCGCAAAAATCGATTCGCTAATCTTGTTTCCCTCGTCTCGATCCTAGGCATTGGACTGGGGGTCACGGTCTTAATTATCGTGTCATCGGTGATGAACGGTTTTGAAAAAGAGGTCGGTCGACACATTCTCGGCATGACATCGCATGCGATTATGTTTCGGCAGGGCTCCACCGTGGGTAACTGGCGAAAACTGCTCACCCAGATCGAATCAGAGCCGGATGTCACTGCTGTTGCACCATTTATTCGCGCTGGTGCGATGCTGAGCCATAAAGGCAATGTCCACGGGGTCTCAATTGAAGGTATCGACACTGAAGCAGAACACGCCGTTTCATCATTACTTGATCAGATCGAACCCGCAGAGGTAGCGTTACTTACGCGTCAACCAAATAATATCCTACTCGGCCAATCGCTAGCCGAAAATCTCGAAGTGGCAACCGGCGAAACAATAACGTTGATTGCCCCCCCCCAAAACTCTAAAGACTGGGTTGGGATGCCAAGGTATATACCTCTAACAGTCATAGGGACTTTCAGCGTCGGGATGCACGAATTCGACGCCGGTTTTGCACTACTATCAATTCAAGACGCAACACGGATTTTTGACTTTAACGACACAGTATCGGGAATCCGGGTTCGATTTTTTGACTCGAGAATTGCTCCGAAACGTGCGATGGCAATATCTAACAGCCTGGATAACGGCATCGTGTCGATCAATTGGACACAGTACCACCGCAATTTTTTCCACGCTTTGAAGTCACAAAAACGAATAATGTTCATCATCCTTTCATTAATCGTCGCAATCGCAGCATTCAATATTGCGGCATCAATGTTCATGATCGTGAGGGAAAAAGATCGAGATATCGCCGTGCTACGTACTCTCGGACTGAGCCGTCACGCCGTAATGTTAATTTTCCTTATACACGGTATCGTAATAGGCGTCGCCGGAACCGTATTCGGCATAATAGTTGGCGCCTGGGGCGCAAACCAGGCGGACCGAGTCGTCGCTGCAGTCGAACGTTGGTTCGAAATTAGTTTGATAAAACCAGATGTATATTATATTAACTACCTTCCTGCTGATGTACGCCTAACAGATATAGTCCTTATCGCTTCTGTCACATTCATTATTTGTGTCATAGCAACGATATATCCGGCATGGCAAGCGGCATGCACAGCACCTGCCGCAGCGCTACGTTACGAGTAGGTTACAGTAACCAACTATGGAATATATGCGACGACCAGTCTCCACGGCGGGACAATATAAACTCGGTTAGATGTTCCATTAGTTCGCCAGATAGATCGTGTATTCGCGCATATGTGCCGGTGTATTGTGTTGGAACCTCATCCTGAGAAATTGGACTCAATCGAACCAACTCCTCGCGAATTGACGCGTCAGATAGCATCTGATGTAGCAATTCATATATTTCAATCACAGCCCTAAACTTTACTCCCGCATAGGAATTAAAAGCAGCCTGTATTCGACCTAAAGGCGTGCGATTTAATTCCCGCCCCATATCAGTTTCGTAATCGCTAGCAGTCGCCTCCCCAATTATAAATAACAATCCTGCAAACGTTACAATACGAGTGCTACGTAATTTTGCTTGACGAAGATACCATCCATCGTGCTTTGACCGCGAAAACTTGAACTGTTGCCAAACAGCATAGGCATGCAAATAACGCGATAAGTCATTCAGCAAATGAGTACAGTGAGTCATTCGGTTCTGAGAACACCCATACCAGGCTAACAATTGAGCACGTAAAGAATAAAATTCGCTAGGCTGATATATTGGTCTCGCATCTAGCAATAATTGCATTCGAGTACCGAATATCGCTGCTTCCTCAGTGAGACTCCCTCGACCATTCGGATCTAACAAACACGAAGTGCGAATCGGACGACAGTAGATCCCATTGTCTTTTGAAGGCCGGAGACCTGTTTTTATTAATTCGGCACGAATTTTTCTAACCATCAATGCCACTTGTTCGTGGTCAAACTCTGTCCGGTCGTCAACAATTACTATGCAATCTATGTCCGATTCTGAAGATGCCTCAAGACGACCCAAAGATCCACCAACTGCAACTGTCATTATCGGTTCACTAACAGCGCCCAAAGCATGGCTAAGT
>CAYFFH010000361.1:0-3013 GCA_964342175.1 uncultured Enterobacteriaceae bacterium
ACCTACGCATTACGAATGCGTTGCTCTACCAACTGAGCTATCCCGGCAATTATTTGGATTGCAGCTCGCCCCTTTGGCGACACGATCGTGACTTCATCTAACCGCTTTTCGAACTCTCGTGCGGAAATTTATATGCTTCATCGAAGTGCACGCAAGAAGACTACCCATAGCCTTGTATACAAAATCGGATTTTAGATTATATTTCTGATCCGGATCACGATATCCACAGTCTCCACAAAAGTGCCGCTCGGAGGGTGCGGTATTTGCTCGAGATGCATATTAGAAGTGTCTACATCGATTAGTGTTCCCTCATCCACATTGTAGACGTGGTGATGTGGCTCGGTATTAGAATCGTAGAACACTTTTGCCGGATCAACGATCACCTGCCGCACTAGACTGCGCTCTGCAAACAACCCAAGGGTGTTGTAAACCGTCGCCTTTGAAACCGATACGCTATGCTCGGTCAGCCTTTTAAGAACCTGATCCGCGGACAAATGTTGACGTTCACAAAGTAAGGTCGCGGCAATCTCAACCCTTTGTGCCGTCGGCGCGATGCCATGCTTCTGGAGCAAGCCCGGAATTGCATCATGGTGTATCGGAAATACGGGGTTTGCACTGACCATACACGCAGTATACCCCCGATTTAGACTCCGTCTAGCTTAAATGCGACTGCATGTCATTCCGATTTGACGCATGACCCGGAAAGTCGCCAGGCCTGGATCGGGTGCGGTTCGAGATCGCGAGGACTGGTGGCGAAACGACAAAGCAAAGGCTACGATCTCGGAGGTTAAATAGCTGACTCACTCAGTTGATCGGAAGCAAGCACTAGTTCCCGAGGCAAGCTAAAGACGACCTGCTCGGTAATTCCGGGGACTTCGTTAACAGTGTGCCCACCCCATTCGATTAGCTTTTCCACAACATGCTCGACCAGCACTTCCGGCGCAGACGCTCCGGCAGTGACCCCAACGCTATGTTTACCTTCTAGCCAGGATGCCTGGATTTCGTCCGCATTATCGATGAGGTAAGCGGCGATCCCTTGTTTTTCCGCGATTTCCTTCAGGCGAGTCGAATTGGAGCTCGTTTGAGAGCCAACCACAAGGATCAGATCACTATTTTCTAGCAATCGTTTAACGGCATCCTGCCGATTTTGCGTGGCATAACATATATCCTCCTTTTTTGGCCCCGCGATCTTTGGGAACCGTTTGCGCAGCGCATCGATGATTTCAGCCGTGTCATCCATAGATAAGGTTGTCTGGGTAACAAACGCAAGAAACTCTGGGTCTTTTACCTTGAGATCCCATACATCCTGCACCGATTCCACGAGGTACATGCCACCGCGACCATCGCTTGCATTGTATTGGCCTAGGGTCCCCTCTACCTCTGGATGCCCCGCGTGACCTATAAGGATACTTTCCCGCCCATCCTGTTGGTATTTGCCAACTTCCATGTGAACCTTGGTCACCAACGGGCAAATCGCATCGAATACCCGCAGTTCACGGCGTGCCGCCTCTTCACGGACGGCCTTTGCAACGCCATGAGCACTAAAAATCACCGTTGCGTCGTCCGGAACTTCATCAAGTTCATCGACGAATATCGCGCCTTTCTCACGCAAGCCATCGACGACGTATTTATTGTGGACGACTTCGTGACGCACATAGACCGGAGCGCCGAATATCTCGAGGGCGTTTTCAACGATCCCAATCGCACGGTCTACCCCAGCACAAAAACCACGAGGATTTGCAAGATGAATTTCCATAACTTTTCCTATTCTGCAGGATTTCGGCCGCAGTTAGTATTATCGTTGAAAATTAGGCAACTGGGAAACGGGAGCGGTTCAGAGAGACGAAACATTCTCACCCGCGCGCATAGTTCGACAGTACCTATTCAGTTTCGGCCCCACGTGGACGTGTGATCCAACCACTAAGGAGTAGCATCACGGCTCCGACGGATATCGCAGAATCCGCTACATTGAATGTCGGCCAGGACCAATTTTCGTAATATATTTGGATGAAATCCACGACGTAACCAAGTGTCATTCGATCCCAGAAATTACCAACCGCCCCACCCAATATCAAAGTTAAGGCAAGCGGCAGCCATTGTTGTTGTTCGCCAAGCTGACGAAGCCAAAGTGTTATAACGACAATAACCGTCAACGCGACCCCAGCGAATAACCAACGCTGCCATCCTGAAGCGTCGCTCAGAATACTGAATGCTGCGCCTGTGTTATAAACAAGAGTAAGATTCAGTCCTGGTAATACCGCCACCGGATCTCCATAGTCCAACCACAACACGGCTAAATATTTTGTCACCTGATCTAATGCAACAATGGCGACCGCAACGCCAAGCCAGTGTCGAGTTTTAAACCTCATACCGCATCCTTGTTCAATCGACTTTCAACCCAAGTATCTTACGAGCAGCAGCGCAGTCCTCGACAATCTGCCGACGCAATGCTTCAAATGATTCAAATGGCAGGTCACCGCGCACCTTTTCCACAAACTCGACCGTTAGGTGACGACCGTAGCAATCCTCGTCGAAATCGAAAATGTGCGTCTCTAATACATAAGTCGGATCTTCGATTACCGGACGTGATCCGACATAGCTCACCGCAGGCAACAATCGTTCATCAAGGCCACGGACATATGACGCATATATACCGTTAAGCGGAGCCCTGCCCCGATTCAACTTAAGGTTTACCGTCGGAAATCCAATCGACCGACCGCGATGTTGACCATGTACCACCCGACCTGCAATGAAATAGCGTCTACCCAGATAGGTTTCGGCGCCACCAAAATTACCGTCAATCAATTTCTGCCGCACCGCTGTGCTGCTGACCCGCTCGCCATTGAGAATATGTGATTGAGTCCGGAGCACAGTGAATCCGTAGCGCTCACCAAAGGATTGCAAGGCGAAGAAGTCGCCACCGCGTGCACTGCCGAACTTAAAATCGTCACCAATGACTAACTCGCGCGTACCGAAGCCATCAACGAGGGTTGCGATCGCAAATTGTTCTGCG
>CAYFFH010000362.1:0-3007 GCA_964342175.1 uncultured Enterobacteriaceae bacterium
CGATATCGCCACTAGTGGAGTAGGCGCGCACTTGGCGGGCGCTTCCGCCGAGCAACTGATAGACCGGTTGGCGCTCGGCCTGGCCGAGCAGATCCCACAGAGCCAGGTCCACGCCACTGAGCGCCATCTGCGCGATCCCGCCGCGATAGGGAAGTAGCGCAAAGCTAAGGGCAGCATAGATCTCAGCGATGTCGTTGGCGCTATCTACCGCTCTGCCCAGCAGCAGCTCGCGCAGGTGACTGTTAACTACGGCCACTCCCGCCGACCCGCCACCGCCATAGCCATAGCCGCTGACACCGACGTCGGTGTCGACACGAACGACGATCTGCCACAGGTGTGACTGCCAGGAGCTGGGATTAGCGAAGCCAGACCAGTGCGGGTAAGCCGCCTCGAGTGCGGTTACGCGCACACCTAACCCCGCATCGGGAATGCTGACTGGTTACCACTGGGTGCGATGAAAAGCTGTCTCACCAAAAGGGTGGCCAGTATATCACTGGCGGCCTGGTTAGGCAGCGTGGCCCCGCGGCAGCTCCTGCTCAAACCCGGCCACCCGCTTCACGCCGCTGCGGGGCAGACGAGTGGGTTGGTCGGCGCAGATCAGAATCATCGGCGAGGAGGGACCGCTGGCCACCACCAGGCCGAAGTTGTTCACCAGGGCCTTTGTTAGCGCCACTCGCGCAACGGCGTAGTGCGAGTGGTCATAGTCAACGAAGACATGCGCCGAGATGTGACTGAATACCGTTCCCGTGGGCTCGTGGGGGGGTGGTGTCGAAGCTGACCAACACGAAGCTGGTTACGCGTATTGTGTAAGCTTCCAATGTGGCGCTGTTGCGACAGACACACTGGACACCACACAGCAAAGCTCTCAAGAAGGACGGGGTTTCCGGTGAAGTCGAGAGGCGTGAATGTCTCTCCAGTGTTGACGTCGGTAAGCTCGGTGTGCGGCCGCGCAGCCGGCGCCATCTTTGTGGCCCTCGGTGCACTTCCACGCTGCGCGCTTGCCGTCATAGGCAGTAGAGCGGCAGCGAGCGGACAGATGATTCCTATGCGCTTCACCATACGTCTCGACGCTCTCGCCAGCGTGATCATTAGCTCGCTGCGCTTCAGGGGTTGCGTGCACCTGCGGCTGCGGACGAGGATATTGCCCTCGCGACACCCACCGTTGTCCAGCTGCCCGACCCTCACCTATTCGCCGACCCGTAGGCACAGCACTTCGGAGTCACTACCGCCGTCAGCTTCGCGGCGGTGGTTGCCCGTGTCCGCGATGTCGCGCCGGATTGCGCCACCGTAGTCTTGAGCGGCGACCTGTGCCACGACCGTTTGAATAGGAGGATACGAGGGCGTATGCGCCACGCTAGGCGACTGGCTCGACCGCACGCTGGCAATCTTTCCGGCAACCATGACGGTCGCGACATGGTGTGGGTTGTCTTTGGACGTCCAGAGGTAACAGGTGATGACGCGTGTTTCCGTTTCACGGCAGGCCACTGGTAGCTGATCGGGATAGACACGTAGGTACGCGGCAAATCTCATGACTGGCTCAACGAGGTCCAACTGCAGCTGTTCGACAGCTAGCTGGGCGAGGAGCCGAGCTAGTAATTGTAAGGACTTACGCGGCTGTGACTACTTGACGGCCGCCATCAGCGATCTACGGTACGAACACGTAGCTGGGGTCCTTGCGCTGGCGCCAAAGCACCGGCAACATTTGCCCCCAGGCACGAATAAGCCCACGCGGAGCGGTCGGAAGGTCCGATGCAATCGCACGCCTGAGCTTGGCCAGGTTATAGAAGGGTACGCTCGGGAACATGTGATGCTCGATGTGATAGTTCATATGCCAATATAGGAACCGCACTACAGGTCCAAGCAACATAGTGCGACAGCACCGGCGAAAATCCGGCGTGTTCGGACTGAGGCCAGCGTGCTGGGTCTCGATTAACAGGAAGCTCAACCACGGCGCAAGCCATCTAGCGAAAGTAACTACAACCAGCAGAATTTCTAGGTCGAGGATGACGAAGCTCACTGCCAGCGCTAAGTGCCCCAATAGCACCACCCGCGCCCAGGCGAACAGTGCGGTGCGCTTTTTGGCGTCCCCAGACCCGGTTGGACTGTCGGCAAAGCAGCGCTGCTCCCAGGTGGGGCTCCCTGTGCCGCCAGCTTTGCCATCTGCCAGCCTGCCCAGGCTCCACCGCATTATGGTACCAATCTCCACTAACATGTTCGGCACAGCAACGACCATGCGGGTGATCCATTGCAGCGGCAGCAGTGGCCGTGGCAGCAAAACTTCCCTGTCGAGTTCATCATGAGTCGTGTACTGATGGTGCCGCAGGTGACTGGCGCGGAAGTACTCGGGGCTCGCCCAGATGAGAAAGTTGAATATCCTGAGGAAGATCTCGTTGAGCCGCCGTGAGCGAAACACAGTGCGATGCGAGAGCTCGTGTCGCGCATGTTGCATAGTGCGGTGGACGGTGCCGTGCAAGAACAGCGCGACGATGAGCCAAGGCCAGCTCAAGTGCTGGTAGGATAGGAATACCGCGGTGCCGGTCGTAGCCACCATCGCGAGGTGTCCCAGCGATTGAAGCAACGCCCGCGGGTTGTTGCGCCGTGAAAGTTCGCGGAGTTTGGCAATCGGGACCGGCGACCGATACCAGCTAACTTCCTGGTTGGCGGCCCAGTCATGCTCTTCGTGAGCGGATAGATTAGCCATCACGATCTCCGCTGGTGGTTACAATGTCGAGGCTCCCATCTTTAGCTCCGCGGGGAGTTCTTGACAGCATGAAATTCATCCGCGAACCTAAATTAGGACACATTCATCATCCTATAGTCAATTAAGGGGTCGCCATGATCAATATCAGGAAATGTACCGTCGTACTCTTGCTTCTATCACTCGCCGTTGGCTGGGTGTTTGCGGGAGGAGGCGAAGAGACCGATGGCAGTAAGCCATATTCAGGAATCAGTATCCGTGTGTTGGCCGATCAGAGAAGCGAGATCGTCAAATTGAGAGAGCTGACAG
>CAYFFH010000363.1:0-2999 GCA_964342175.1 uncultured Enterobacteriaceae bacterium
GCACCATTTGCAAACGTAATTCCGTCTCCTAGTCGACTATCGTGAGCGATATGCACATAGGCCATCAAAAAATTGTTATCACCGATTAGAGTTACGCCAGTTCCTGCTGGTGAACCACGATTTAGCGTTACGTATTCCCGGATAACGTTCCCATCGCCCACGATCAATGATGTTTTTTCACCATTGTAGGCTGCGAATTGTGGGTCTTCGCCTATTGACGAAAATTGGTAAATTTTATTACCGGCACCAATTTTTGTTCCGTTTCGAATGACAACATGTGAGCCTATCCACGTATTGTCTCCAATTTCTACTTCTTGTTCGATAATAGAAAATGCACCGACTGTAACGTTTTGGCCAATTCTTGCTTCCTGCGCTACTAATGCGCGTTGATCGATCACACCAAGTCCTTATGAGTAAAGAGAATATCAGCGCTACAAGTTAGTTCGCCATTTACCGTAATTACTCCAGCACAACGCCATAATTGTTGCTTATGCTGCTTTAGCTCGACTTCTATACACATCTGATCGCCAGGCTCAACGATTCGCTTAAACCTAGCACGGTCAACTCCGGCAAAAAGATAAAGACGTTGTTGATTTGCTTTAGCATCTAGAATGAGGCTCGCCAATAATGCAGACGCTTGAGCGATACATTCAATCATCAAAACGCCGGGGAATATTGGTCGATATTCAAAATGACCAGTAAAAATAGGCTCATTTGCAGTCACATTTTTAACTGCGGTCAAACTTTTCCCGTCAACTACCTGCGTGACTCGGTCTATGAGAAGAAAGGGATAACGGTGAGGTAGAATTTCCCGAATGCGGTTAATGTCTAGTACAGTCAAATCAATACCAACCTATTAATAGCTAAGTCACAAACGAATAAAGCGGCGTATGTTCTAGTTCAAATGAAGCAACATAGAGTTGGTCATTCTTCTCGGAGTCTCTGCAAAACCCGTTCAGTCAAGTCTATTCTATTATCAACATAGACAGCTTGTTCGACTATTAAATCGAAACCTTCTTCGTTTGCAATTCTAACGATCATTTCTCGGACCAATCTTTGCAGTTTTGCCAGCTCTTCGTTTCTACGAATGTTGTAATCTTCTCGAGCCTCTTGTTGATCTCTTTTGATTTTCCGCCGGATGTTGTCAATAGCTCTTTGCCTTTTTTTGATTTCGGAAGCTTGGAGGACCAAACGATTTTTATCGAGATCTACTTCTAGCCTTAAAACCTTTTCCCGGAGGTCGATCAATTCTTGATCTCTAGGCTGGAATTCGTCTTCTAAAGATCGAAGAGCTTTTTCCCCTTGGGGCGATAGCTCGAGCAATTTAACGGGATTTACAAACCCTATCTTGATTCGGTGCTGATCCGCATGACTACTCTGTAACCCAAACACCAACGCACTGATTACCAATAAACACAGTGTCGTACTCCTGGTTTCTCTTAGAATCAACTAGGTCCTCACTACCGATACATGGTGCCTAAAGTGAATTGAAGTTTCTTAATTTCGTCGCCTAGTTCATCATTAAAAGGCATTGCATATGATAACGACATAGGCCCGACAGCGGTAAACCAGTGAAATGTGATACCGGCCGAATAACGTAACTGCGCTAGATCGATACTCTGATTTGAACCGTAAATCTGACCCGCATCTATGAAAACACTAAGGCGTTGATTTCTAGAGTCGTCTAGCCCCGGCACCGGGAAATACAATTCTGTTGTAGCGTTAATCCTTTTACTCCCTCCTAAAGGATCGTCGGAGCTATCACTTGTCTTAGGACCAAGAGAACGTGGACCATATCCCCGAACCGTACCGGTTCCTCCGGCATAATAGTTTCTAAAAAACGGTAATTTATCGATATCGCCATACCCAGCCCCATAACCGGCCACACCACGTATATTCAAAGTCAGATTATCTCCTAGTGGCCTATACCACCTGCCACGGAGGGTTAACTTATAATATTCTAAATCACTTCCTGGGCTTGTAAACGCAAACAATGCTCGTCGAAGATATCCTTTCTCCGGGAAGAAAATATTATCTCTAGTATCTTTAGTAACACCGCCTGATAAAATCAAATTATCACTACTAGGATGATCAGCAATAAATGAACTATATTCACTTGGTGTAGTTGTGGTTCCATCTAGATCCAGCCGCTCATAGCCGAGACTTAAGTCCAAGGAATTGAACTCCGTTACGGGTATTTTTGTACGTATGCCGAATACACTACTATTGGACTCATAGTCGGCACTAGTCGTTTCAGCTGTGTCAATATTCTCATATTCGACAAAATAGCCAAGACTTACACCTTCTTTTGTAAAGTAAGGGTTCGTATATTCGACTTCATATACTTGCTCAACTGAGGATTGGTTGACGTTAAGTTTCAGCTCTCGCCCAGATCCAAAAAGATTTTCCCGATTTATTTCAGCCTGTAACAGTACTCCATCGTCATCCGCATAGCCGATTCCAAACATGAAGGTACCTGTGGATCGTTCCTGGACACTAACACTAATATCGACTTGATCAAGAGTGCCCGGTACAGCCGGTGTTTCTATCCTTACATCGTCAAAATACCCCAGTCGTTGAATTCGTTCCCGAGATCTTTGTATATGTTTCGCAGAGTAAACTGCCCCTTCGACTTGTCTCATCTCCCGACGGATAACCTCATCTCTCGTTGATTGATTTCCGTGAATATTGATCCGCCTGACGTAAACTTTAGGGCCAGGATCAACAACGAATGTAAAATCAACAGTTTTACGCTCATCATCTAATTCTGGTATTGCATTCACACTGCTAAATGCAAAACCGATGTCAGTCAACTTTGATTTCAGCTTTGATTTCGCTACCAACACCTGGCGACGGGAAAATGGCTCACCTGACTCTGGTTTTACTGCATCAAAATCCTGATTTGTGATATACCGCTGAGTATCATCCAACTCGATATTCCCGAATACGTAAGGCTCACCTTCAGTTATCGATATAGTTATGTAAATGTCTTGCTTGTT
>CAYFFH010000364.1:0-2979 GCA_964342175.1 uncultured Enterobacteriaceae bacterium
GGTCAATGCACCTGATATACGCGCTTCGGATTTCGCAGTTCAGGCTTTGCGAAAGAAAGGAAGGTAAATTTTGAGCAGTTTTGCATCTGTAGAGTTAAACCAGCCCAATAAAAAAAGGGCGCCATAGCGCCCTTCTATTATTTCTATCGGGTCTTTTCCCTACTTACCGGCCTTCCTTAGATACTGTACAGTCATACGTTGCTGCGCCGCTTCATCTTTAACTAACAATCCCTTGAATTGTCCTGTCGTACAGTGTTCTGCCTGAACGTCTATCACCATGAAGCAATCGTCGATTGCCACCCCGGATCCTTTATTTAGTGGGTGGTGCTCATCTGGGTATGCCTGGCAGATGGAAAATGTCTTCCAGAATTCCCCTTTCCTGTCATATAGGGCGCTTTGTGGCAAGGTGAAAGTCTGCGCATCAATATTCATCACACGTAGCGAAAGCGGGTGATTTTTATCCTTAGGTGTCGCCTCAACGCGATACACCTTACGCAATTCCCAAGTTGTATCGGCGAAACAGTTTCCTTTACCCCCATATTCAACGTATTGATACCCATCGGTTTCTTTATGGTCTTCGCTTAAACGCAATGAGTTGTGGCGGTGGAAAGGTAAGAATACATTTTTCGTATCAACGTACTTCCAGTCATAGTCGCTGATACGATTATTATACCCCTCAAAATCCTCGATCATTATATCAGTGCCAAGAAATGCGTCCGTAGTCTGCCCTGTAGCTAGGCGACGTACACGTCTTTGAAACCCCAGGTACAACCAAGCGTCATCGCGCTTTAAGTCGTCTTTGTAACGGTGGATTAGGAGCTGGGTGTCCTTTAGATCGAATGGTTCTAAAGCAATCGTGTAGATTGAGCGGAACAGTTGGCCAGTGTTATTGGGTAACTCCGGCGCATCCGTACTTACTCGATGCTTCCAATTGAGGAAGCGAAAACACCACTGAATGGTTCGTTCCAACTTACCCGTCTTCATGCTCTTGTATTTCCAGAAAAACGGACAAATATCAGCGTTGTCTCCCCAGTTGTAGCCGTACTGATAGTTCCATGCGAGTTTTATGCCCGCATTGGGATCACTCTTATCCGGCTCCATCGGGAACGGACGCCCAGCAACAAAATTATCAACGATCCCAGAACCGCTCAACGATGGGGGATTGCTTATCGCATCCCTAGTCGATTGTATGTAGTTCGGGTGTAATTCAAGCGAACCCGTCGGTGCGGTTTGCATATTAAAGCGACCATTCTTTAGGTGGTCGTACATTCCTGGGTCAAGGATATCCTCAAACTGATCGACGTTACTTTCGTTAATGACCATGCCCGGCTCGTATCCGGGAAATTCCGCATCCCAAGTTTTGTATGGGTAAAACGAGTTATCCACGTCGGCTTCATCGAAGGCCGCTACGCCGAACGACAGCGTTAAAGCTATCGCGCTAATAACGATGCGATGTGTTTTGTAATAGCTCATAAACATTTCCTCTTTCGATTCACCCGTGTCCGCGTCCTTTCCCTATTGGATTTATTCTGATTTCTTGTTTTCCTTAGGGCCTACCGCGCACTCTGTATATTTACCAAGTTGATCGCAGTGACGATTAGAACCTATACCGCAACAACAGCTGGAGTTCATCTTCATGCTGCGCCATACCAACTGGACCGGATCGGAAACGGCCTAATGGTTCATAACCAATACGGTTACCTAAGCTCGCGAACTCTTGTCCTGGGAGGACATTAGCACTGTTTCCGGCCGTAAAGGGCGGAAGGCCATTACTTGTCCGACCGTCATCCGCAATATTACGCGACCGTCCGAACTTTATGTTTGCGCCAAACGTTAAACGCCAATGATCGTTTACGAGCCAGTCGACTGCTGGCCCAATAACGCCGGCTTGCGCGCGAACGTCAAAAGCGGTAATGAATCGAGGCTGAATACGGTCGTTAGCATAGAAGCCTTGGATCAAGAAGGTTGCGATAAAGTTGTGATCCCAATCCTGAAAACCAATTTGCCCGCCATTACCGCCAGAACTTGCACCGCCAAGTCCATTACTCACGTCAGAGCGCGGTGTCAGGAAACGCTCGTGGTCCAAAAGGTGCTGACCAAATATCTGTCCCGATAATAAAAAGGTGCGGTTCGGGTTCAACAATCTGATGTATGTCGGGCGGTCCCAACCGACTACCCACCGGAGAACATCTGATTCCGAAAACAATCGGACCTTAGAGGTATCCGCAAACTCTTCACCGTCAGTGAATGCGAACTCCACCCGGAAAGCCGATTTGATGTAATCAATGTAAAAGTCGGCGGATGTTCCTATGAGCAGTACTCGAGGAAAGTGAATATCGAATGCCGGAACAAATGGTCGGCTACGCTGCACCCCAAAGGCGTCAGTCGGATCCGTCGGGTTAGCCGCTCCGGGCCCGACAAAAGGGTTAACCGAGGGGATACCGGCACGCAACGACGGTAATTGCGAGTAGTAGTACGCCGCGTTTATTGAAAAACCGACGCTTTTGAACACACCTTCCATCCGCAGGCCAAACTGGTCACCAATACCGTCTGGAAGATGTACGTTCCGAATTCCGAGAGTATTCGCCGGAAAGTCAGTCGTTAAGTTCCCAACGGGTGACAACCCCGACGCAAAGTTACCAACCGTACATCCATTGTCCCAACAGTTTTTGAGCGAGCGGAATAGATCGCCCGCCAGTAGAATATTATACGGTTGCCCGCCCTGCCCGAGCATATGTGGTGTGAATTCCTCAAAATTCCACAAGAACTGAAAATTAAGATCTGAGAACATTCCAACGCCACCGAGCCGCCACTCCATATTAAATATCCCGAGCGGTATGCGGCTATCCTCGAATTCTTCGTATATGTTCTGAATCGAGAAATCAATTGGGTTTATCTGGTCGAGGACACGAAATAAATCGGTGCGTCCCCACACAACTTGTTGGCGCCCGATACGAAAGTTAAGCTCGTCACCGTTAG
>CAYFFH010000365.1:0-2973 GCA_964342175.1 uncultured Enterobacteriaceae bacterium
AACCGATCCATGGATCCGGCATTTTCCATAGGTGATCTGGCGGCTCCACCATTTTAGATTCAAGATCGCCGGCATAATTTGATCGAAATTCTGCAGGTAAGATGGCGTGTTCAGGTAGCCAGTAGGAATTGAACCCGAGGTCTTCTGCGGCGCGGGCGACAATCGCTGGGTCAGCTTTCATGTCGGGCGTGACGTGGAATAGGCCAATATTACAGGTCATTATGGTTACCTCACGCTGGATTAAGAGTTCGTCCTCAGATCGTGTACCTAAAAAGTTCTTCGATGACAGATCTCGATTGGTAACGATACGAACCCTTTCGATTTTACGCTAGATCGAGATTGCCGCAAACTGGTTCAATATTTTGAATCTTTATCCTAATTGTCGAAAACTAGATAGAGCACTACGGACAACGTAAAAATCCCGGTAAACTACTCTACAATTCGTAATTACTCTGCTCTGACAAAAAAAATGGATTCCCTGACTCCACCAATTCGTAATCTACAGTTTGAGGTTATACCTGGTATCCCGTTGATTAAACCGGGAGACTCATTACCTGAGGTGATGCTTCTGGCAATTATGGAGGCGGGTGTTGATTTAGCGGACGGGGATATACTTGTAGTAGCACAAAAGATTATCTCTAAAGCGGAAGGCCGCCAGGTTTCGCTAAAAACAGTTGTGCCTTCCTCGGAAGCCGAAGAGCTTGCTGCTGAAACAGAGAAAGAAGCGGCACTATGCCAGTTAATTCTTGATGAATCCGTAGAGATATTACGTAAGAAACAAGGTGTGATTATTGTTCGGCACCGACTTGGACATGTTGGAGCGAACGCGGGCATCGATCAGTCGAATATAGATCACGAAAATGGTGATTCTGCCCTGTTATTACCGGTCGATCCCGATCGAAGCGCGCAAACCTTGCGAGAGGAGATATACCGAAAGATAGGGAAATCGGTCGGTGTGCTAATCTCTGATAGTATGAACCGACCGTGGCGCCTGGGAACTGTTGGCAGTGCGATAGGTTGCGCGGGGATTCAGGTGATTCATGATTTCCGTGGTACTGAAGATATGTTCGGTCGCGAACTTAAAGTTGCAATGCTAAATCGAGCTGATTCGTTAGTCGCAACGGCTACATTATTGATGGGCGAGACAATTGAACGTACACCGCTCGTCGTAGTTCGCGGATTTCCTGCGACGGATACCCTAGAGTCTGCAGCAGACATGATTCGGCCGCTAGAAGATGACCTATTCCGATGATAGGAAGCACCGAGAGATATCTGGTCATTACCGGCGGTGTTGGAGGCGCTAAACTTTGTCTGGGGCTCACACATAAATTAAGTGCAGAGCAGGTTGCATTTGTCGTTAACATTGGAGACGATTTTGAGCATCTTGGCTTACATATCTCTCCTGACCTAGATACCTTGACCTATACATTGGGAGGAGTCAGCAACCTAGAGTTTGGCTGGGGTCGGCAAGACGAAACGTGGAATTGTATTGAGGCGCTAGGAGAGATCGACGGCGATGATTGGTTTAATTTAGGTGACAAGGATCTTGCTACTCATCTCAAGCGTACGCAGATGCTAAAAAGCGGGTTGACCTTGACCGAAGTCACCGAAAAATTAACTCGGAGTTTTGGTATTGAGTACAAGGTATTGCCGGTAAGCAATGATCAGGTTCGCACAATTGTACATACAGAGATTGGCCGTCTCGATTTTCAGCACTATTTCGTGAGAGAGAGGTGCCTGCCAGCTATCCGTGGGTTTGACTTTGAGGGTTGCGACCGCGCTCAATTGACTACACAGGTTCAGGCGGCGTTTAGCGATCCAGATCTCGCGGGAATCATAATATGTCCGTCAAATCCGTTCGTTAGTATAGATCCGATGTTGGCTATCCCGAGTTTCGTTGAGGCATTGCGTAAATCTCATGTTCCGGTAGTTGCTATTACGCCAATTGTCGGTGGTGAAGCGATAAAAGGGCCAACTGCTAAAATAATGGAAGAACTAGATATCCCAGTAACAGCACTCTCGGTCGCAGAGCGTTATTCTAGTCTAATTGATGGATTCATCATGGATCAGCAAGATTCGTCGCTGGCCAAGGTCGTTTCGGACCTCAGGATCGAGACTATCGTTGCTCAGACGGTCATGGTAACTTTAGCTGACCGAGTCGAGTTAGCTGAAAAAACGATTGAGTTTTTGCGCCACCTGAGGCGCGGGAGACAATACAGGAAATGTGGGCAGTAGTTCCAAGCAAACAATTCGGGGTAGCAAAAAGGCGTCTTGCAGCATTGTTGAGTGAGGCAGAGAGAATTTTCTTGGCGGAAGTAATGCTAAACGATGTCCTTTCCGCACTGCATGCGAGTACCCAGGTGAAGGGAATCATTGTAGTGTCGAAAGAACCCGTAGCGAAAAGACTAGCAGAACGATATGGCGCTATTTTTGTGTTGGAAACACAAAGTGATTTGTCTCTCGCGGTTACCCAAGGTGGAGCCCACGCTGCTACGTTAGGAGCGGAAGCCTTACTGATAGTTCCTGGGGACGTCCCACTAGTAACGGTACAGGAGATAGATCAAATGATCCGTCTGCATGGGCAGGGCAGAGGACTAACTTTAGTTCCAGATCGGAGTTACACTGGAACCAATGGATTAATAGTATCTCCGATTAATCTGATTAGATTTTCATACGGTGTCGATAGTTGTAATCTGCATGCAGAGGCAGCGCGCGCTACCGGTAGTCGAGTACAACTTTTGGAGCTTGATAAACTATCTCTGGATATAGACACCCCAGAGGACGTACGTGCGTTAATGACATATGAACAAACATCCATGACGCTTGATTATTTAGATGAAATCAACGTGGTATCGCGGTTGCCAGGTCGGCACAATGTTAGTCATGCAGTTGCCGGCTAGAAGGTTTTTTATTCAATGTCTGACCTGAATACGATTTTAGATCGTTCGATGGACGGTATTTTGCCATCATCGG
>CAYFFH010000366.1:0-2966 GCA_964342175.1 uncultured Enterobacteriaceae bacterium
CGATGCTGTCGTTGCGGCCATAACTGCTGCCGGGCAAGCAGGTCTTTCTGTGCAGGGCGATGTCGCCACCGAAAATGACGTAGTGAGGCTGTTTGAGGTCTGCAACGATAAATTGGGCGTACCATCAGGATTGGTGAATAATGCTGGAATACTCCCGATGCAATCGCGTGTTGCGGAGATGACATCTGAGCGCCTACAACACGTCTTTTCGGTCAATATCACGGGGAGTTTTCTGTGTGCGCGTGAAGCCGTGAAGTATATGTCGACTAATTTTGGTGGAACCGGCGGATCTATCGTTAATCTGTCGTCTGCGGCGGCTCGGCTTGGCTCGCCGCATGAGTTTGTCGACTACGCTGCATCAAAAGGGGCTATCGATGCGTTTACTATAGGTTTGGCTAAAGAGGTAGCAACTGAAGAGATTCGAGTCAACGCAGTCCGCCCAGGCCTCATTGACACTGAGATCCATGCAAGTGCCGGTGAGCCTCGGCGCATCGATAGGTTGCGTAGTGCAATCCCCATGCAACGCGAGGGTAGTGCGGAAGAGGTCGCACAAACAATTTTGTGGTTGCTATCCCCTTCTTCCAGCTACACTACCGGCAGCTTTATCGAGGTTTCCGGTGGACGCTGATCAGGAATGTAGCAACCTAAACGGGCAGTGTTGCTAATGGCAGCATAGTAGATCGGTACTTTTACGTTTCGGTAATTGTGGATTTTGTTCACGGTCGGATACCTAAGGACTTGATCGATTCAATGACGCGTGAATCAATGCTCGGCGCTGTGCACACTACGCCTTGATTCGCACTCAAGGTCTTGCCTTTGGAGAAATCCAGAGGGTTTCCGAGCATGTCGGTGACGACCGCCCCCGCTTCTTGGGCGATCAGCATGCCGGCTGCATGATCCCAAATTTTCTCGACATAACCGACACCGGTTGGGAAGCGCAGATATGCGTCTGCCTGGCCTCGCCCAACGATTGCATATTTGCATTGGCTGTCGAGGCGAAATGGTTTGCTAGTGGCCTTGAGATATTTGATAATTCGCGCCGTCTCGCTCCGCTTAGAATGTGTAGCCTCAACTGATTCACACACTCGTAACGCGTCTAAGTTCATCTCCGTCGAGGCATTAATGGGAGTTGGCTCGAGGTAAATATCATTTGCCGGCAAAAACCATGCCCCGCCTCCAAGGTGCGCGTAATAAATACAACCAATTGGATCGGGATCATCAAAACTGCGGCCGAAATTGGACGACAGGTTTGGACACCCAAGGACTGCGAGATTCACCTCCCCGTTTTCGATTAAGGCTAAGGACACGGCATACTGACCACGCCTTAAAAACCCTTTCGTTCCGTCTACCGGATCTAACGTCCAGTATGCGGCAGTTTTCGCGTTGTGGTTTCCGAGGTCAATTGCGTCTAATACTGCCTGGTCGCTAATTTTAGGCCTGATATGACGCACAGCGCGTGTTATCGCACGCGGTAAGGAATCGGATTTGAGCGCCCTCAGGTCAGTTGCAGTTTCCTCACCGACTAAAGCTACCGCACCAAGGTCGTCTGTCAGGCGCAATCCAACAATTGCTTGAGCTGCGAAATCTGCGACCGTCACTGGGCTACGATCATTTTTTGTCAGTTGTTGGATCTGGTCGAGATCCGATTGAATTAGACGCGTCACGGTACAAGCTTCAGCGACTGCGCGCAGGGCACTAGCTAGTTCTGGTGAACGTTCATGCATTAATATTCTTAACTCCGCATATATTTGGAAAGTCTCGGTGCACCTTAGCGCCTAGAGTTTGAGCAATCAATCAACGTTGATCAAAAATTTGAGCAGACGTAGCTTTCTGGTGGACACATTTTGATTACAATCTCTATGTTACAATTTGCACTATCATTCGTGGTTGCAAACGCAGGTCTCGAATCCGCCATCCGCCTACTAATAAGAATTCCCGATAGTCGTAAGGGGAAACACGATGTCCGAATTGAAGGTTTATCCGGTACCACCTGCAATTGCTGCGTCGGCGCATATTGACGAAGCAACCTATCGTAAGATGTATCGAGAATCGATTGATGACCCAGACGCATTTTGGGCCGCTCGTGCTAACGAATTCGTTACTTGGTTTGGGTATTGGGACAAAGTTTTTCAGTGGGACTTTATCGGAGGGAACATACGCTGGTTCGATGGCGCAACCTTGAATGCTAGCTATAATTGCCTCGATCGTCATCTAGACAAGCGTGGTGAACAGATCGCCATTATTTCTGAAGGTGACGACCCCAAAGACGATAAAAAGGTCAGCTACCATGAATTACATGCGGAGGTTTGTTGTTTTGCCAACGCGCTGAAAGATAGCGGCGTAAAAAAAGGTGATCGCATATCGATCTATATGCCGATGGTGGTGGAGGCTACCGTCGCGATGTTGGCTTGTGCCAGAATTGGTGCAGTGCATTCAATCGTATTCGGAGGGTTTTCGCCGGATGCACTGAAAGATCGAATCTTGGATTCGGATTGCACAGTAGTCGTTACAGCAGATCAAGGTATTCGGGGAGGTCGTCCGATACCCCTCAAGGAGAATGTCGACAGAGCTCTAGAGAGCTGCCCCGATGTGCACACCGTTTTTGTGGTCAGGCGAACTGGTGGTGAGATTGATTGGCACGCAGGCCGCGATGTTTGGTATCACGAAGCAGTCGCAAGCGCTGATCCAGTGTGTCAGCCGGAAGTGATGAGGGCTGAAGATCCGCTATTTATTCTGTATACGTCGGGTTCTACTGGGAAGCCTAAGGGAGTTTTACACACAACGGGTGGTTATCTACTGCATGCGGCGATGACCCATAAGTATGTCTTCGATTATCACGACGGCGACATTTATTGGTGCACAGCTGACGTTGGTTGGGTAACTGGCCACAGCTATATCGTATACGGACCATTGGCTAACGGAGCGACGACCTTGATGTTCGAGGGTGTGCCGAACTACCCTGACGC
>CAYFFH010000367.1:0-2953 GCA_964342175.1 uncultured Enterobacteriaceae bacterium
AGCCAAGTATTTGTAGGCTCGATAAGACTATTCATAGATTCTTAGATGGTTGTTATTAGAGCAATCAGCTGGGGACACCGTATCGATTATTGGTATCGCTCAAACGAGCGAAGTCATACCTACCTACTTCTCAAAAATAAATTCAACGCCTCATACTCGAAACTAAGGCCGATTGCGTTAAGAGAAGCCTCAGTCTTTTTCAGTGCGGTCACGAAGACTACCGCTAACCGTAGTCAGTGTAAGAGGATTTTAGACCTAAGCCCATAATCGACGCGAAGCAATCTTCGCACCCTCTACGAGAGCTGCAAGCTTGAGCCAAGCAGCTTTGGGAACAACCTCCCCAAACCCCGCAAAGGTGCCAAAACCACAATCAGTTCCTGCGATAACTCGCTCTCGACCGACCAAGGCGGCAAAACGTTCAATTCTTTGCGCCACCAGCTCTGGATGTTCGATAAAATTTGTCGTTGTATCAATGACACCTGGCATGATAACTATGTCATCTGGGAGCTCTAACTTCTCAAACACCTTCCATTCATGTTCATGTCGTGGGTTAGCCGCCTCAAACGCGATTGTTTTCGCATTACTAATCTTCAGTGCCGGCTTAAGTACTTCAATTAACTCAACATCGTGATGATGAGGTCCTTCATAGTTAGCCCAGCATAAATGCAATCGAAGCTGTTCACCCGGAATATTTGCCGTGGCGTGGTTAAGAGCTTCTAAATTTAACGCAATAAAGGACTGATAGCCCATTTTCTCCACTACATCCGAGGCCCAAAATATTCCATGTTGAGGGGCGCAAATTGGGATGTCCGTTGCATCGAGTTGCAACATAAAGCCAGCGGCAGCAATCGCCTCGTATTCTTCCCGCATCACCTCCGCGAGAGCCATCACATATTCTTCATAGTTGGAATAATGTCGATTCACAATTTGGAAGGTTACTGAGCCCGGCGTCACTGCGGGCATAAATGCGTTCGTTACACCATGCAACTCCATGGCATGGCGTAGATTTTTTAGATCGCGCGCAACGTGTTCTTGTCCAACATATCTAAGTTTTCCGATACAAGCTGGCATGCAGATGTGGCTGCCACCTTCACTCTCGTATTGGCGTTGAGCGACCTCTGGGACGTCCACTAGGTCATGGAACGTCCACATCTCCGTTTCACCACCAAGTCCTTCAAGTCGATCACTAAGATAATTAGTGAATCCAACCTTACCTAACTCGCCGTCGCTAACGATGTCGATCGCGATATTCTTTTGTCTTTCAACAACGTCGTCGACGGCGACGGCAACCATTTCCCAGTAGCGATCATCAAAAGGTACATTGTCAGCTTGGTGCTCATAGATACGTTGGAGTATATGCTGAGGCCGTGGGAGACTGCCGATGTGCGAGCTCAAGATACGCCTACTACTAAGATGCATACGATGGTTCCTCTCCATAGGGTTCAACTGAAATCGAGCGCGATGAACAGCGCCTACCACCCCACCAAGGATGACCTCAGCGCGTGGTCTTGGTTTCACGATTCTAACGTCTAGGTCCGTCAAATTCGAGCGGAACCGAGATCAAGACAATAAGATTTGTATGTCGGGGTATAACGAGGCCGATAGATCAGTACAATTGGGTAGGGGAGTGTTTTAGGGCCCTAGATTTGAAACTACTCTAAGTGTAACGGGAGCGATAATGTCCACCGAGACCACAGTTCACTACATGGAACGCTCGCGCGATTATTATGCCGCGCACGGATACAACACTCCATATGAATGGGCTCATTTCGATGATATCCCGTTCGCGCCACTAAACAAGCCTTTAGCAAAAAGTACTACAACTATAATCACTACGAGCATGCCAACGGCAAAAACAGCAAGGAACCAACGGGAGCTACATTGAGGTGATTTAAACAATCCACCCAGCAAACTATTTACTGATGGCCTGGCCTGGGATCGGGATGCGACACATACCAACGATCTCGGTTCTTATTTTCCAGTCGAGGAGTTGCATAAGCGCCGACGAACTGGAGAGATTGGTCAACTTGCTCAAAACTATTATTGCGTCCCGACGCGCTACTCCCAACGTCTGACAACACAACAGGAGGCGCCAGCTATCGTCGCATCTTGCCTTAATGACGGAGTGGATATTGCATTGTTGGTACCGCTATGACCCGTCTGTCACCAGACCGTGAGTCTGGTAGCACGGGCGCTCGAAGAAGTTGGTATCGCGACGGTTGTTATCGGTTCAGCCAGAGACATCGTCACTTATTGTGGTGTCCCAAGATTTTTATTCACGGATTTCCCCCTTGGGAACCCATGCGGTCGGCCTTATGATCAGAAATCGCAAAACCTTATCATCTCTAGTGCACTATCCTTGCTTGAAACAGCAACCGAACCTGGAACGGTCATTGAAACCCCGCTCGTTTGGGATAAATCGTCTGTTTGGAAAACCAACTATATGCGCGTCGGTGACGATAATCGGGCGGGACTACTCGCCGCCGGAGATGCACGCCGAAAGGAACAGAAGCGCCAACGACTAAAAGCTCAAACCCCACTTAATAGTCCAGGGAGCACATAGGTATGAATCAGCGATCAGATATTTTACGCACACAGGAAGAAGTCGAAATCCTAGAAGGCCTATGCGACTGGGTGAAAATCGAAAGCCCAAGTTACGACCGCGACGGCGTTAATCGTATGATGGATATCGCCTCGGACGCAATGAGAGAACTTGGCGCAACTATCACCCGTATTCCTGGCCGTGATGGTCTAGGTGATACAGTCACCGCGCGCATGCCTTGGGGCGGGGACGGCCCTGGAATACTCGTACTAGGTCATCTAGATACGGTTCACCTAACCGGAACAATAACCGGTCCACTACCCGTTCGGCGCGATGGAGATCGACTATGGGGTCCTGGTATCTACGACATGAAGGGTGGCGTCTACATCGCCTACCACGCACTCCGGCGAA
>CAYFFH010000368.1:0-2944 GCA_964342175.1 uncultured Enterobacteriaceae bacterium
CGAACCCCGCCAGGCCCGGAAGGGAGCAACGGTAGTGGTGGCGCGGGCGCCGAGGTGCGGCTGGCACAGCCGCCGCCCTATATTCGATGATCCGCTGTCCTACGTTAGGCGGAATTGCCAGAGCCCAGGGACGATGAGTCATGTATAGGATGGTTTCTGCAATCAGAACGATGTAATTGGATCTATGAGTTATCAGGTTCTCGCGAGAAAATGGCGACCGAGCAGTTTTGACCAGGTGGTTGGGCAGGGGCATGTGTTGCGGGCTTTGATTAATGGGTTAGACACCGATCGTCTTCATCATGCGTATCTTTTTACTGGCACCCGGGGCGTTGGAAAGACGTCGCTCGCCCGGGTACTCGCAAAAGCATTTAACTGTGAGCAAGGTGTTAGTAGTGCACCTTGCGGAGCTTGCACTTCTTGCCAAGAAGTAGATGAAGGCCGCTTTGTCGATTTAATTGAAGTCGATGCGGCATCCAGAACTAAGGTCGACGAAACGCGGGATTTACTCGACAACGTGCAATATGCACCGACTCGAGGTCGGTATAAAGTGTATCTCATCGACGAGGTACATATGTTCTCGACGCACTCGTTCAATGCGTTATTGAAAACACTGGAAGAGCCACCACCGCACGTTAAATTCTTGTTGGCGACAACCGATCCGAAAAAGCTGCCGGCAACAATCTTGTCGCGCTGTTTGCAATTCAACCTCAAACGGATCACGGTGGACCAATTGATAGATCGCTTAAGTTTGATCGTGGAAGCCGAGGGTGTGCCCGCGGACGAGAGTTCGCTCAGCCTAATCGCGCACGCGGCCGACGGGAGTGTTCGGGACTCGTTAAGTCTACTCGACCAGGCAATTGCCTACGGGGGCGGTGAATTGCGCCAGCCGGAGGTAGCGGCGATGCTCGGTACAATTGCAACGGCTGACGTGACAGCTATTGTCGAAAAATTAGCCGACGATGATGGTGCTGCTCTTATTGCGTTTATCCGCGAACTCGCTAAAAGCGCACCTGATTATCATCATGTACTGGGTGAGTTACTATCGCTGTTGCGACGGATCGCGGTCTACCAGGCGCTTGGTGACGAGGCAAGTGTGATTGACGAAGGCAATGATGTGATTGGTTTAGCGCAACGCTTAAGTCCTGAAGATTGTCAGTTGTTCTATCAAATCGGGTTAGTAGGTCGTCGTGATATGTCCCTCGCATCGGATCCCCAGTCGGGATTCGAAATGGTGCTGCTACGCATGTTGGCGTTTAGACCTGTAGAGGCTGACTTTGCAGTGAGAGAGAAATCTACACCAACGAAACCACTAAAGCGCAGTATTTCCCCTGCATCGGCTGGTAGGCAACCAAAGAGTCCGTTAAAGAAAGTGAGTGAGAACGTGAATGTGGCGGCGCCAGCGACGGAGATTCAAGCTGATATGGTGTCAGTACCGGCAATTGGGGAATCCAGTACCCCAATGCAAAGTCAAGAAAGTGAAGAACTAGACTGGAACGAGATGGTCTCCAAGCTAGAGCTGCATGGCCTAGTGCGCGAACTCGCACGTAATGCGGCACTTAAGGCCTACGACGGAAAGGTCGTCGAGTTACTACTCAAGCCGCAGCACGAAAATTTAAGCGGCGATCGCCTAAAACAAGGATTGGAGAAGGCATTGAAGCAACAGCTCAATGCCGATATTCGCGTACATTTAGCGCTTGAAAAGCAAGCGGAACTCGATACGCCATCGAAGCGTTCGCACGAGGCGGAGAAAGCTCGGAAGCGCGAAGCTGAGAAAGTTATCAAGTCAGATGCAACGGTACAGGCGTTACAAAATGAATTTGGCGCTACAATTGAACGGGTCGATCCCAAGTAAGTATTCACTGCCAGGTGTAATCAGGATCTATAATGTCTATTCCAAGTCTCAGGGTTGAAAACTACTGATGAAAGGTGCACTCGGAAACATCATGAAACAAGCACAGCGCTTGCAAGAGGATATGGAACGCGCGCAGGCGGAATTGTCCCTGACAGAAGTCGCTGGGGAGTCTGGTGGTGGCTTGGTAAAGGTCACTATGCTGGGTAATCGTGACGTTAAAGCGGTGAAAATTGACCCAGTTCTGCTCACTGACGATGTTGCAATGCTTGAAGATCTCGTGGCTGCGGCCATGAATGACGCAACGCGTAAAGTCGAGGCCGTGAGTAAGGAAATGCTTACTGGTACAACCGCGGGACTCAATCTTCCTCCAGGCTTTAAATTACCGTTCTGATGACGGTATGCCCGCTATGGTGAAAGATTGTGTCATCGGTCCAGCCTTGTTCCACTGTAACCAAAATTTGTTATTCTCAATATAGTGTCGGGAGGGGCCCCTGTGTCCGAGCAACCATTGTTGGATCAGCTCATCGAGGCATTGCAGTACCAACCTGGCATTGGCCCGAAATCGGCGCAGCGGATTGCCTACCAGCTACTCGAGCGCGATCGGGCGCGAGGGTTGAAGCTAGCGCGGGTTATATCCGAGGCGATGAACAGTATAGGGCAGTGTAGTTTGTGCCGTACGTTTTCCGAAGCTGAAATATGCCGTACATGCGCCTCGCCCTCGCGGGACGGTTCAACCATTTGTGTCGTTGAAAGTCCAATGGACGTAGCGTCGATCGATCAGGCGGCTGACTACCGTGGGAAGTACTTCGTTCTAATGGGGCACCTATCACCTATCGACGGGATAACCCCAGAGAAGTTAGGTATCCATCTCCTAGAACAACAGCTCCATCGTGGGGAGGTGAATGAACTCATTGTTGCAACAGGTACCACTATGGAAGGCGAGGCAACCGCTTTTTATTTGAAAGAAATTGCTGCGCGATTCGAGGTCCGAGCAACACGTATCGCATACGGCGTGCCAATGGGTGGGGAACTCGAGTATGTTGATGGTTCGACTTTATCGCACGCGATCGCTAGCCGCCGAGAGTACTAGGG
>CAYFFH010000369.1:0-2941 GCA_964342175.1 uncultured Enterobacteriaceae bacterium
CGAATATGGAGTCCCGAGATTGGAAATGATTGCGCCAGCAAAGAATGATAAACGCTAGAGTCAGCAGTGCGTTTATCGCGGGCTTTTTTCTCGTTTTAATTAACGTCGAGGGAGCTGCTGAATCGAATGAGTTGTCCAAGGCTGAGACGCTACTATGGATGACTGATCAGCTGAGTGCGGTTAATGACCCAGTAGAAATTCGATATGAGTTTAATAGGACTGGAACCTTCGATCCCGGCTTTACTGACACGGTTCGCTTCATAGTGCACGCCGTAAAAGCAAACGGGATGAAATCTGCACGTTTAGAGTTTTTTACTGGCGAGCGCTCGGTTGATGTTGCGCCCGTTGAAAATACTACTATTAATCCGGTGTTAAAGGTTTATCTGCAGGGCGATGTATATGAAATGAATCGATTAACCGATCCTGAAGGGAAGTCGAGGGAGCGCTGGCGGTATTTTCAGCGCCGTATCAAGCTCGCCCTGGCTGAAATCGCCACTGTGGAAGATGTCCTCGTGACATTCGATGATATCGACTATTCTGCGAAAAAAATAGAATTTAGCCCGTATCTTAATGATCCGAAACGTCGGCTCTTCGAACCATTTTCGGGCAAAGCTTATACGATTATCCTTTCCAAAGATCTCCCAGGTTATATATACAGCATAGAATCTGTCGTGCCTGGCGAGCGATCGAATGCGCTTCCGTTAATTAGAGATCGATTAGAGTTGATTGAAATTAATTCTCTGTAGCGTGCTCTAGCCGTCGAGATTGCGAAACACTCAAGTCGTAATTTCTGATGTAGGCGCAATCTTCACAGCGCAGAATTTGAATTCCGGGATCTTGCCATAAGGATCGAGTTCCTCCACCGTTAGTAAATTTATGGCCGCCTCAACATAGCAGAACGCCATAAATACGGAGCCACGTTGTAGCCCGGTGTCAGGGCGCGCACGCGCCACGATCTCACCACGCCTCGATTCCATTTTTACAAATTCGTCGAGTTGAATATTATTCTCCTGCATGTCTAGTGGGTGGATCGACACAATCGGTTCGGGTTCTATCGCGTCTAGGACACTTGCGTTGCGGGTCATGCTGCCGGTATGCCAATGTTCGAGTTGGCGTCCGGTTATTAAGATAAATTCATAATCATCATCCGGTAGTTCTGCCGCGTGAGTGTAGTGTGCCGGCACAAATTTTCCACGCCCGTTTGACGTTGGAAATCCGTCGGTAAATAGAATTGGATCACTTGGTGCGCCAACCTCCTTACATGGGTAGGTTACAGAGTGTTCTTTATCTAGACGTGCCCATGTAATGCCGGCAATACTTGGCATTGCTTCGCGCATTTCTTCAAACACATCACTTACATTCTCATAGTTCCAGTTGAGTCCGAGGCGTTTTGCCATTTGCTTAATTATCCATAGATCGTGCCGTGCTTCCCCAGGGCAAGGGATCGCCTGGCGCCCGAGTTGTACTCGTCGGTCGGTGTTGGTGAAAGTCCCGGTTTTTTCCGGGAAAGCGGAGGCGGGTAGGATAACGTCGGCGAAGCCGGCGGTTTCTGTGAAGAAGATATCCTGGACGACGAGGTGATCGAGTTTAGCGAGTGCCGCACGCGCGTGGTTCAGGTTGGGATCGGACATCCCTGGGTTTTCGCCCATGATATACATTCCATGCATTTCGCCGGAGTGTATGGCCTGCATGATTTCGACCACGGTTAGGCCTGGCTCCGGATCGAGTTGCGCCCCCCACAGGTCCTCGAAGCGCTTGGTCGCGGCCGGATCGTTAACCGGGTGGTAGTCTGGAAACACCATTGGAATGAGTCCGACGTCAGAGGCTCCCTGGACGTTGTTCTGACCGCGCAGCGGATGCAGGCCGCTACCTGGCCGCCCAATCTGTCCGGTGAGTAACGCGAGTGAAATCAGGCAGCGTGCATTATCGGTACCGTGGATGTGTTGTGAGATTCCCATCCCCCAGAAGATCATCGATCCTTTGGAGTTGGCGTAGACTCTTGCGACTTCACGAATAGTGTCGGCCGCGATACCGCAGATAGGCGCGACCTTCTCCGGATTGTACTCTTTCACGCAGTCACGTAGTGCCTCAAACCCTTCGGTATGGCGTTTGATGTAATCTCGGTTGTGCAAACCTTCTTCAATGATTACGTTCATCATGGCGTTAAGTAGAGGAACGTCGGTGTCTGATTGAAACTGGAGGAAATAATCTGCGTGGCGCGCGAGTTCCGACCGATAAGGATCTAGCAAGATAAGCGTCTTACCGTTTTTGGCCGCATTCTTCATGAACGTTGCCGCAACGGGATGATTGACTGTCGGTTTCGCACCAATAATAAAGATCACTTCTGCCGCGGCAACGTCGGCAACTTGATTCGATACTGATCCAGAACCAATCGTCTCGAGCATTGCTGCGACCGAGGATGCATGACACAACCGCGTACAGTGGTCAACATTGTTCGTGCCAAAGCCAACGCGCACGAGCTTTTGGAAGAGATAGGCTTCCTCGTTTGATCCTTTAGCCGATCCAAATCCAGCTAACGAGTTTGCGCCATGGCTATCGCGGATTTTGGTTAGGCCAGCTGCGGCAAAGTCTAACGCCTCTTCCCACGAGGCTTTGCGGAAGGCACGGCTAATATCTTTCTTGTCTAAAAGTGCAGCCGTTTTCGTGACGCCAGTGCGGCGAATGAGGGGCGTGGTGAGTCGATTTGGATTATGTACGTAATCGAATCCATAGCGTCCCTTGACGCAAAGTCGGCTTTGGTTTGATGGGCCGTCGCGACCTTCTACAAATTGGATCTGATCATCTTTAACGTGGTAGTTCAATAGACAACCAACGCCACAATAAGGGCACGCAGATTCGACGACTCGATCGGCGATTGTATTCCCGACGCCTTTTGCTGGCATTAACGCGCCTGTTGGACATGCCTGGGCGCATTCTCCGC
>CAYFFH010000370.1:0-2908 GCA_964342175.1 uncultured Enterobacteriaceae bacterium
TCACTCGTTTTAGCTGTATTTATATCGCGCCCGCAAGCAGTCAAATCGGCGCAAGTGAATAATAGCAAAAGTACACAGTAGTGTCAGTGCTTAGAGATGGTAATTCGATGGTATTTGATTTTGGAAGCGTTATTAGCGCACTGCTATTTGGGTTTAAGATAGCGGTATGAAGCGTCGTATTCCGATGGTGCTTGGATGGTCTGTTGGTATTGTTGTGACTGTGGTACTGACCATAATTTCAGACTTGTTCGGAAGTTTGATTATGGTGGTTGTGTTTTCAGAATATAACGACAATACAACAACGGCTTTGCAGATGGTGATTGTTACTCTAGCGGTAATGCTAGGTTGGCGAACGCATCATTATGCGCGTCGCCATCAAGCATCAACCCGAGTTAAGGAATACTCACCCTATAGAAATTACAAGCATCAGGTAACTATTTGGAATAGGGTTGTAATTTCTTTTGTAGGTGCTTTTATTCTGATTCATGTCTTAATTCATACTAGCCTCAATTCAAATATTCAGCTAATTATTCAACTGGTTTTAGTCTTCGGTATCGGTGGTTATGGGCTTCTCATGACTATATCGGGACCTGATGTGAAGGTCGTACGATCGGATATACACCCAGTTGAGATTTCGACGTCCGAAGACCAGCAAGAGAAAAAGGCCAGCTTCCTAGAACTTATAAGGCTTGCAAAAACTCGCGCTGCCGCTGACAAGCAGGAACATAGTGATTCTAAAGGTCGGTTGTTGGGTTACTTTGACGGTATTCGCCGCCCAGAAATCGAGGAAGACTTTGACTGGATTCATGTTGAACTTGAAAGTGATTACACGGGTGAATTATTTGCAATTCGATATTTTTTCCCAGTCGGTGAATTACAGAATGTGGAGGTAGAAGAGATAGAGGTTAAGCTAGGACGCTGTATGTATTTGAGTTCGTATTTGTGTGTAGTGGGCATAAGAAGCATTCACAAATTCTGGCATCTAGATAAACAACAATGGGTATTTGAGTTACGTTATGCATTCTCAGATACTGTAGAGCAAGGACTAAAGTCATATCTTGAAGGAGAATCTGAGTTAATTACACAAGCCTATTGGTTTAAGGATGCTTGGCTAACCGTTGCAACAGACGAAGACAACGAAGACGAAGATAAGAGACTGAAACTAAAACGTGATCGTTATGCATTAGAGAAAATAGGATAGCGTTAATATGAAACAGATCTACATATTCCTCTTCGGTTTAAGATAGCGGGATAAAACGCCTTCTCCCTCGGGTGATTCATCCTTTGAGACCTGCTAACGTAATCGAGTAAATATTATGGTTTTAATAGAAGCAATCTCCGTCATCATGAAGCAATCTGTTATCGAGGACAAATATCCGGGTGGCATTGATGGCTTCAAACGAGATGCGCCGAACAATACCTATTGTGCAGACGATCATCTGGTGCGAATTGGGTTTATGACTCCAGTGGATGTTGGGGATTTCTGTAAACATCTGGAAGATTATGGGTTTGTTTATCACGTCGATGGGGTCTCCCAAGATTTGATCGTAGTTGACCAACAATCTGGTCCAATGGTTTGTTGTGAGTGGCTATTCTTTGGTAATGCTTTTCTTGAAGATGAGAAGATAAGAAAAATAAATTTCGCTGCTGTGCCTGAAGAAATTGACGGTCCGTTTGTGGGGCCGCAAGAATTTGCAGAACCAAAAGGATGGAAATGGGAGGGTTCACTGAGTCAGACTTTTGCCTATGTACCTACTGAACACGTAGATAAAAGCATGGCCTATCTAGGCCATGCCAGTGGATCAGATGTTTATTTCAACCATTTATCCAAAAAACTAAATTATGTGGGCAGGGCGGGCAGAAGAATTAATCTGGGCTAATTCACTTCATACAATCGACATGGTCGGATTGGAGTCTGTTATGACTAAGACAGTTTTTAGCGGTGAGCAGATAGATGTTAACCACAGTGAGATGATTCGTTTGCGAGAGGCCGGGAAACTTAATCTAGGAATTGAGGACACGTTATCCCAGAAAATTGCGACAGTAGCCGGGGTGGGGCCCAAAAAGTCTAGTGCCTCATTTGCTTTCCACCTATGGTCATGGGTTGCCGTACTAATATTCTTTTACTCGATTTATCAAAGTATTGTTGGTTCTTGGTGGTGGTTTATCGTTGGGTTTGTGGTTATGGGTGTGATCTGGAAAGCAAACAAGAAATCTAACAGCGAGAACTATCTAGAAGCTGCAATGGGAGACGAAGAATTTTACGAGCGCGTCAGAGAGTTTGACGGGTGGATATATCAGATGGAACATTCGGATGCGCAGAACTATTTGCGACAGGGCGGAGAACCCACTAGTCAACAAGAATCACCGGCTATCGACAGTAAGCAGGAGAGTAGTGACCCAGTGGCACAGTCTGAACCTACGATAAAGGAAGCTTCCCCAAAGGCATATGAAATTGCGGCTGATTTCGGTGATTTGTTTGAAAAACATGACGGAACATCGATTTACGACGTCAAAGAGTTACCTCATGATAAATCGGTAATTCGCGATGCCCTATTTGAAATCTATAGAAGCGATAAAGATCAAGCTAGAAGAGAGTTGATGGAAACATCTCTGTTGTTTCTAGCAAATTATCAGAATGACATTGGGGACCAACCGGTCAAAGGTTTGCCTGATGTCTCTGGTCTGTCGTCTGATAAAGGAATAGAGGCTCTTGCTGACTCTGTTCTAGACGCTTATGACGAAATCGATGGGGCCCGATATGATGAACTCAGAACAAAGGCAGAAGAGGAATATAAGGACTATAAGAAGCAACTGGGGTCCTAGGTATGGGGCACACCCACGGCACAGTACCGCATCAAATTTCGCTGGGAGACCCTTCCATTCAGGTTTCTAAAGTTGTAGTCTG
>CAYFFH010000371.1:0-2907 GCA_964342175.1 uncultured Enterobacteriaceae bacterium
CTGCATATTCATCTTGTTGTGAGCATAGCGGGCGACGTGGCAGTTACCCTGGTTTATTTCCACCATTTTGCTGCGGCCCTAGCGCTTTCCGGACCACGCTACTATACCAGCGCCAATTGAGCACACTGCGATTTTGAGACTAGTATGAGCTCCATCGTCTTTTTTTGTACCGCAATCCCACCCTTAAGGTTAGACTTAACCTCAGCACAATGAGAGCAGCCTAGATGTCATTCCCCACGAAACTGGACACCATTGTTACTCATAATCCCATTTTACGGAAATTATTCCGTAACGCAGCTAAGCATCAAAATACCGCGCTTCGTGTCAAGAACTTGGTGGCGCAACCTTTACGTAGCCACATACAGTTAGCCGTCGTGCACGAAGATACGATCGTACTTACCGCCGATTCATCTGCTTGGGCAGCTAAAATGCGGTACCAGGTTCCCAATTTGATTACACAAATAAGAAAAATTTCTGAATTTTCCGAAATCCAGACGATTCGCGTCAAAGTATCGAAATCTTCGTCGGCAGATAATCAGCCAAGGAACCGCAAGGCCCTCCCTATAAGTACGCCCTGCGCCTCGGCATTGCAGAAGAAAGCTTCTTCTGTCAATGATCCCGCGCTCAAAGAAGTGCTTTTACGGTTAGCTAGTAGACGTGGTGGGTAGCCTTCAGCTCCTGCCACTAGCTCGCGACCGAAACACAACTCGGACTTCTGGGCTTCCTAGTGCGCTGGCATCGGCTGCATAAAAGAAATCGGGGCTACGTCTTCATTTTCGAACGATACCAATTCCCAAGCCGACTTATTCGCTAACAACTTTCTAAGTAAGCGATTATTTAGCTCGTGACCTGACTTATGGCCATGAAATGAGCCAATAAGACTGTACCCGAGCAAATACAGATCACCGATTGCGTCCAATATCTTATGCTTTACGAACTCATCTTCGTAACGTAAACCGTCTTCATTTAGGACACGGTAATCATCTACAACGACCGCGTTATCTAAACTACCTCCAAGTGCCAGATTTTTCTCTCGTAAAAGTTCTACATCGCGCATGAACCCAAACGTTCGCGCTCGACTCACCTCTTTCACGAACGAGGTCGTAGAAAAATCAATCTCGGCACGTTTGCTACTTTGTTGAAAAAACGGATGATCAAATTCAATTGCAAACGATACCTTGAATCCGTCAAATGGTTCGAATCGCGCATGTTTGTCGTGATCTTCGACCGCGAGGGCTTCTCTAATCCGAATGAAACGTTTTGCTGCGTTCTGCTCCTCAAAACCAGCCGACTGGAGAAGGAACACGAAGGGACCAGAGCTGCCATCCATGATGGGAACCTCGGATGAGCTGACGTCAACGTAGGCGTTGTCAATTCCCAGACCAGCGAAGGCAGATAACAAGTGCTCCACAGTCGATATCCGCCTTCCGTCTCGCGATAAACTCGTGGATAAACTCGTGTCACCTACGAATTCCGCTCGCGCTGGAATTTCTACAGGAGGCGTGAAGTCAGTTCGGCGAAACACAATTCCTGTATCGGTTGCTGCGGGTCGGAGCGTCAGAAACACTTTTTTCCCAGTGTGCAGCCCGACGCCAGTAGCACGAATAACATTTTTTAGTGTTCGCTGTTTTATCATTGTTCTCAGCTTTCGCCTCAGCAAAGCTAATTTGCTGAAGATACTACCACAAAAGCATAGAGCTCGCGTGAAATACACTAAAAATAAGGGCTGGTAGATACAGCTATATTCTGGTGAAGCTTGCCTCCATAACCCTAGTATTTAATCTGCCTGCCGTCGCAGGAAAGACGGAATATCCAGATAGCCCTCTGCCGACGTCTCGTCGGTGGCTTCCACTCCCTCCGATTGGTTTCGAATTACTGTTGGCCGTTCGAATACTTTGAAGTCGCGTTCGGAATCTTGTGTCTTCGGGACTACCGAAGGCTTTGCGTCCGTACCATGGTTATCGCAGCCAATGCCAGTTGCGACCACCGTTACTCTTAATTGATCTTCCATATCCTGATCGATTACCGTTCCAACGACGACGGTAGCGTTATCGGAAGCGAACGCCTTAACAGTATTGCCAACCTCTTCGAACTCTCCCATCGTTAAATCTAAGCCTGAGGTAATATTGACCAAAATGCCCTTCGCGCCAGACAGATTAATATCTTCTAGTAGAGGGCTATGAATCGCTGCTTCTGCAGCCTGTAAAGCCCGATCTGACCCGCGACCACTTCCGGATCCCATCATCGCCATACCCATTTCTGACATCACGGTTCGAACATCGGCAAAATCAACGTTAATCAATCCTGGGCAAGTAATTAATTCCGCGATTCCCTGAACCGCTCCTAGCAAAACATCGTTTGCTGCTTTAAACGCGTCCAGTAAACTTATGTCACGCCCGAGAACACTCAATAACTTCTCATTCGGGATCGTGATCAATGAATCGACGAATTGACTCAATTCATCGATTCCGTCGTTCGCGATATCACTTCGCTTTCGACCCTCAAACGGAAAAGGCTTTGTGACAACCGCAACCGTTAAGATACCCATTTCTTTGGCGATTTGGGCCACCACCGGCGCTCCCCCGGTGCCGGTGCCGCCACCCATACCAGCAGTGATGAAAACCATGTCCGAGCCTTCTAGGACATCGCTTATACGATCGCGATCTTCCAGAGCTGATTGACGTCCGATTTCTGGATTAGCGCCTGCTCCTAAACCTTTAGTGATATCACTGCCCAATTGTAACGCTGTCTTCGCGGACGAATTTTTTAAAGCCTGGGAGTCCGTATTAGCACAAACGAAATCTACCCCGTCTATCGCCGCCCCCAGCATATGTTGCACTGCGTTACCACCACCGCCGCCAACCCCAATCACTTTGATAACAGCACTTTGGCTGTAGGCATCCACAA
>CAYFFH010000372.1:0-2904 GCA_964342175.1 uncultured Enterobacteriaceae bacterium
CTGGACCACCCAAGCCGTTACACCTGTGCGTGGCGTTACGACGGCCCCCTCCGAATCGCGACTCCAGTGCCGTGATTTAATCAACTCCTGTGGTGTCGCATCCATTGCCCGTTCAACTTGCTTGATGAATCTATCATCGAGTGGGACCACCCGCGAATTAAAGTCTCCTGCGGGCGCACTTTCAATCCTTGGCGCTAACAATAAGTCTTTTTCATCATGCTTATCATCAAAAAAAATCGGAATGAAAATGACGCCAAGAGCAGCTAATACCGCCGCGCCAACAACTCTTTGCTTCAGTTGTAAATCCATCACATCTGCGTCAATTTGCTATGACTTGAGACCCTTGCCAAGCCGTCAAGCACGCTAATACTTCAGATACAACCAAAAATGATCCAAGCGCAACAATCCTGTCACCGGGTTCTGCGGTAGCTGCAATACTTTTGTAGCCGCTCGCAACTGAGTCATAGGTACATGCCGCAGTTGATCGCCCCACTACGAATTTTAACGCATCGTACAGGCCCTCACTAGACGCTCCTTTGCGCGAAAGTACGGAGGCTAAATGCCATGTATGTGCAATCGGTTCGAGTGAGCGGATGACACTCTGATGGTCTTTCATCTCCAGCATACCGAGAAGCACGTGTGTACGACGAGGTTCAAGGTTAATCAATGTTCGCACAAAAGCATCGACAGCTTGTGCGTTATGGGCAACATCTAAGATGGTCTCAACCTCTCCTGAGACTCGTTGAAAACGTCCAGGGAGGTCGATATAACGCAAGCCACGTGCAATCTCAACATCTGTCACTGGCATACGATCCTTAAGAACCTCCAAGACCATTAATACTCCTGCAGCGTTCCCTAGTTGGTAATCGCCGACCAAATTTGGTTTTGGTAATTCAACACGTCGCGTATCACCGCTCCACCAACTCCAATATTCGCCATCATCCGAATAACGATAGGAGTTACCAAGAATTTCCAATTGTGTTGGCAATTCATAGGCAAATCGCTTGATGCTACTGGCGACATCAATATCCGAGCAAACAGCAGGTTTCCCCCTGCGCATAATCCCCGCTTTCTCCAACGCTATTAGTTCACGGGTATCACCCAAAAACTCCGTGTGGTCGATTCCGATCGTCGCAATCAACGCAACATCTGCATCGATAATATTAACAGCATCGAGGCGCCCGCCTAAGCCCACTTCAAGTATCACGATATCGAGCACTGCATCACTGAACAAGGAAAGTGCCGCAAGTGTTCCAAATTCAAAATAAGTGAGCGGCGTTCCGGCACGCGCGAACTCGACCTGAGCAAATGCCGCACAGATTTCTTGATCCGATACCGGCGTGCCATCGATCCGGATCCGTTCGTTGTATACGCATAGGTGTGGCGACGTATAGGTTGCGACACGATACCCAGCCTGTCGCAAAATTGAATCTAACATCGCCACGCTTGAGCCCTTCCCATTCGTCCCAGCGACTGTAACTACGATGGGCGCCACCGTTTTCATGCTCATCCTATCTGCTACCCACCGAGAACGCTCTAGGCCTAATTCGATGTCAGTAACATGCAGCGATTCTTGCCAGGTGAGCCAAGCATCGAGCGAATCTAAACGAACATTGGATATTGGATCATTAGTAGACATCGAACGTGGTTTATGTGGAATAGCCGAGTCTTAACCCGCTCTTCTCTGTTCGGTCACCGAAAAAAACCAACCCGTCCGCGTGATTGCAAATGTTACCGCCGATGGTTTTGGGCCAATTTTTAAACACCGTAGCGTGATTCATCGAAGTCCACAATTCTCGCCGACTCCTCGACCTCTCCGGACGTACCACCGGCAGCAGCACTAACGAGCGTATCTTTCGTACGATTAAAAGTTCCTCGATCCATCAAAATTGTCAGTATAGACGCCAACCGATCTCGCATGACCCGGCGATCAAGAATCATGTCGATCGCACCGTGCTCCATAAGAAACTCACTTCGTTGAAATCCTTCGGGTAACACCTGTCGCACTGTCTGCTCGATTACACGCGGCCCGGCAAACCCGATCAACGCGTTAGGCTCAGCGACAATTATGTCTCCCAATGTCCCAATGCTGGCCGAAACACCTCCCATAGTTGGATCTGTCAGCACCGAAATATAGGGTAGGTGCCGCTCACGCAACTCCGCCACCGCGGCGCTTGTCTTAGCCATTTGCATCAGTGAGGTCAATGCCTCTTGCATGCGTGCTCCGCCGCTTGCACATACACAAATCATCGGTTTGTGCTCGTCAATGCAATGACGAATTCCGCGTGAGAACCTCTCTCCGACGACAGAGGCCATTGATCCGCCCATAAAGTCAAATTCAAAAGCGCACACGACAACCGGAAGCGTTTTCAGGCTTCCCGCTGCAACGATTATGGCATCCGATTCTCCAGTTTTCTTCTGCTCGGCGGAGAGACGATCTTTGTAGCGTTTACTGTCTTTAAACTTAAGAAAATCAACGGATGTCAATGACATCCCTATGTAGTCAATCGAATCATCGTCAAGAAGATATTCAATTCGTTTTCTGGCACCGATGCGTAAATGGTATCCACATTTCATGCAGACATCGAGATTACGATCGAGTTCGGCTCTATAAAGAACGGCATTACATTCCGGGCAGCTTGTCCAGATTCCCTCCGGAATCGATTTTCTTTTTACACCATCAATCCGAATACGTGAGGGTAGGAGTTTTTTGAACCAGTTCATTTCTATCGGTCTCAGCAAGGGTTGCGAATCAATTCAACGAACGGGCCCCAATTCTTCCTTCGAACGGTCAACATTTGCGCGCTTAGGCTATTCGAGCGCTGTCAAGTGCTAGGCGTAACTGTGCCACGAATGACTCGAGCTCATGTTGCATAACCGTCCGATCCAGTCCGTGCTGTTCAA
>CAYFFH010000373.1:0-2894 GCA_964342175.1 uncultured Enterobacteriaceae bacterium
GGGGTCGGCTTGGGTTACCGGGCTCTCGGGGTCATATTAGAACAGTCAGGTCGGAATCTCGCGGCCTCCCCACTTGTGTCGACTGTCTTAAGCGCGGCACCCATTATTTCGAGCGCAGGCAATCCAGAGCAGCGCGCAGTTACCCTTTCAGGAGTATCAAACGGGGTTCTTGTGATCGCACTAGCGCACGAAGAATCGCCTCGCCATGCACCGTATCGAATATCAACAAAAGCAGCTAAAACCATTGATGGATACGTAGTAAACGGCAAGAAAACCTTTGTATTGGATGGCCACATTGCCGATCGTCTTCTCCTCGTTGCGAGAACTGGTGGCGCAAACGAGGAACGTGACGGAATTAGTCTTTTTCTCATCGATAGCGCCCTTCCGGGGATCAATATTAAGCGCACGACCATGGTTGATAGCCGCAATGCAGCCCAAATACAATTTGATAACGTACAAATCCCCACAAATTCCATAATTGGGAGGGCCGGGTACGGTGCCGAAATCCTTGATCCCGTGTTAGACGGAGCACGCGCAGGCATCGCTTCCGAAATGCTGGGAACAGCGCAAGAGACTTTCGATATCACGATCGAATATCTGAAAACACGTGAGCAATTTGGCGTACCGATCGGTTCCTTTCAGGCGCTCAAACATCGCGCAGCAGAAATGTTTTGCGAAATAGAATTAGCCCGTTCGGCTGTTTATTCAGCGCTGGAAGCCTTAGATCAGAAAGCTAGTGACGCTCCAGAGCTCGTTTGTGTAGCCAAGGCCAAGGCATGCGATATGCTTGAACTGGTTAGCAACGAAGCAGTACAAATGCATGGTGGAGTCGGCATGACCGACGAAGTAAATATTGGACTCTTTTTGAAACGTGCGCGCGTAGCACAGCAATTGTTTGGCGACGTCGTTTTCCACCGCCAGCGTTTTGCAGATCTGATCGGTATATAAAATGACATCAGAGACAAACTCGGAGGAAATCATGAACGGTGTGCTAGTGTCAAATTGGGCCCCATTTGACACGCTGCATATAAGCCAACTTCCAAGACCTCGCCCCGGTCCGAAGGAAGTACAGATCACGGTACAAGCAGTTGGTATCAGTTTCGCGATGAACCTTCTGGTTCAAGGCAAATATCAGCGCAGGCCGCCATTGCCATTTGTTCCAGGCACTGAAGTCGTCGGCATTGTTACAGATATAGGGAACAATACGACACGCTTCAAGCTTCACGATCGAGTTGTTGCCGTTGTCGATTGGGGTGGGCTTGCCGAACAGGTTGTCGCAAAAGTAGTGAATGTATATGCACTTCCCGACAGTTTCGAGTTTGCGCGTGCTGTCGGACTAACGAATTCTTACGCAACAACCTGCGCTGCAATCACCTGGCCACGGCTACTCGATGTACAAGAGAGCGACTGGTTACTAGTTCATGGAGCGGGAGGTGGTGTTGGACTCGCTGCGGTTGAGATAGGAAAAATCGCTGGTGCGACTGTTATCGCGACAGCGAGTTCACAAGCAAAGCTTGATGCCGCACGCGACCACGGTGCGGATCATCTAGTTAACTATAGCGAAGATGATTTTCGCGATGCAGTGCTCGAGATTACTAACGGCCGCGGGGTCGATTCAGTGTACGATCCAGTCGGAGGGGACGTCTTCCGGCAGTCGCTTAGATGTATGGCCCCTGAGGGGCGCATAATGCCCGTTGGATTTGCCGGCGGTGAGATCCCACAAATTCCAGCAAACATCCTTTTAGTCAAAAACCTCACCGTATGCGGATTAAACATGGGCCTCTACTTCGGCTGGACACCTGAAGATAGACGTTACGAATACGAAGCTATGATGCGTGAAACAATGGACAAACTATTTAGTTGGTTCCTGGACGGCCGCATCAATCCGACTGTCGCGAAAACTTTTCCATTAAACGATTTCCGCGATGCCATGGACGAGGTCCTATCACGACGTGCGATTGGTCGAGTCGCTGTCGTGATGGATCAAGAAGCACAAAGACTCGGCTATTCTAATTGTTAAATACCTTACGGACACATTGATATGAGTGAAGACAAAATACGCTTCGGCACCGCACTGCGATCACCTTATGACGTTGCAAAGGCCGCGGCGCAGATCGAGGACCTCGGGTTCGACATTCTTTCGTGTGGTGAGCACGTCACATTTCACGGCGATAGCGCTAACGGCATCGTCTCACTATCGGTCGCTGCGGGAGCTACAGAACACATCAATCTGATGAGCTCGATCACCCTACTCCCGCTCTATCCGCCGGCGTTGCTTGCAAAAATGGGCGCAGCACTCGATATCGCCTCCGGCGGTCGATTTATCTTAGGGGTTGGTGTAGGCGGCGAAAATCCGAAGGAATTTGAGGCCTGCAGCGTGCCGGTAAAGCAACGAGGCTCGCGAACCGACGAGTGCTTAGAAATATTGGAACGCGTATGGACCAACACAGACGTTTCATACGAAGGCCGTTACACGGTCTTGGATAATTTCAGCCTAAAACCGTTACCGCTCCAGAAACCGAGGCCACCAATCTGGGTCTCTGGGCGCAAAGAGGTCGCGATGCGGCGTGCGGCCCGCTATGGGGACGGCTGGTTACCCTATATGTACACGCCAGAACAGCTCGCAGATAGTATCGAAAAGATTAAAGCCTACGGCGCTGAAATAGGCCGCGATCTATCGGATTTTCAGCCGGGTTTATTCATTTTCACCAACGTTAACGAAGACGGCAAATTAGCGCTCGCCCAAGCCGCGGAGACGCTTGGGAAAACCTACGCGCAGGATTTTACCCAACTCGTGGGTAAATACGCGCTCGCAGGAAATCCCGACCAGGTCCAAGCCAGACTAAACGAGTACATAGAGGCGGGCGCGCGTACGATTTTGCTGTCTGCAGCCT
>CAYFFH010000374.1:0-2888 GCA_964342175.1 uncultured Enterobacteriaceae bacterium
GAAAACTGCTAAAAAGAAAGTAGCTAAGCGAAAAGCTACCAAGAAAAAAGCTACCAAGAAAAAAGCCACCAAGAAAAAAGCCACCAAGAAAAAAGCGAGTAAGAAGAAAGCAAGCAAAAGGCGTCCGGCAAGGAAAAAGGCCGCCAAAAAAAAGTAGTATCTGATGCGGCGAAAGCGCGAGCGGCCGAACGTGAAAAGAAAGCACGGGTGCAGCGTGAGGTCGCAGAGGCAAGGGCAAAAATAGCTGCACGCAAGGAGGCGGCGCGGATCCGCAGAGCGGAGCATCATAAACGCGACGCTATGCGACGCGCGATTAGTGCATTTGCGAAGAAGTGGGAGCGCGATTACGATCGCAAGCATAGTAGCTAGCAGAGGTAGTGTCGACGCCGCTTCGCCTTCGGCAAAGCCGGACACGCTTCAGGACCCAGCGCCTAAACCTTTTGGCCTCGCCCTTATAGGGCGGGGCCTTTTTATTTTCTTACTTGGATCCCCTACGGCCGCGTGTGGCAAGGTCGATAATTGGATCTCCGTTCTATCCAGTATCAAATTGCCGACGGCTTTAAAGACATTTCTAGCTGATACCGTTTGCAGATGGCGGTGGCTGCTATACAAAATACCTGTCAAAACACTCTGACATGAACAATGTGAATTCTATTCTTCAGAGTGGTTCTGACGTTTCGTATTTTGTAGGGGCGCATAGATGGCTTGATAAGTATTACTACGGTTACGAAGTGCTGCATCATCTAAGTAAAAAATGCACGATCACAAGGGTCATTTTTCTTTGGTGAAATTCTTGCTACGTCATTTGGCGCTATGGTCGTTGCTGTTTTTTGTCGCCTATTTGATATGGCTTGATTACAAAGTAGGTCAGTCGTTCGCGAATCGTCAGTGGGCGGTGCCAGCACGATTATTTGCGAGTCCGCTCGAGTTGTATAGCGGTATGCGCCTTGATCCGAGCGACTTAGAAATGACGCTGCGGCAACTCGGGTACGACAGCGATACAGCTTACGGTACTGCAGGAACATTCACCAGTAACCTCAATGGCCTAACAATACACTCCAGGGGGCATCGTTTCCCTGACGGTGCTGAACCCGCGCGGAGCTTCGACATTCGTTTTACGAATGGTGTCGTTACTAGCCTCGTAGATACCTCATCGGGTGACCCTCTAGCATTAGCCAGACTAGAGCCGGTAGAGATTGGTCGCATAAATCCTAATGAATTTGAAGATCGCGTGCTGTTGTCGATCGCAGATACCCCGAGCCGGCTTCTGAAGATTTTGCTTGCGGTGGAGGATCGCAGGTTTTATAGCCATATCGGCGTGGATCCTATCGGGATAGCGCGAGCGGTAATTAGCAATCTGACGTCGGGCAGTATTGAGCAAGGCGCGAGCACAATCACGCAACAACTGGTCAAGAATCTGTATTTATCTAACCGACGAACCTATGGAAGAAAAATTCGAGAAGCCTTGATGGCAATATCGCTGGAACGGCAGTACGACAAGGATGAGATCGTAGAGGCTTACTTAAATGAAATATTTCTGGGTCAGGATGGTAATCGGGCGATCCATGGCTTTGCTTTAGGTGCAAAATTTTATTTCGGAAAGGAGATTCACGAACTCAGTCTCGCAGAGTCGGCAACACTGGTAGGAATGGTTAAGGCTCCCAGCGCGTACAACCCAATTCGCAATCCAGATGCAGCGAAATCGCGGCGAGATCTCGTGCTTGACTTACTGCTTAAGCAAGGACTGATTACTGGAGAGGAGCATTTTCGCGCAACTATGAGTCCAATCCCAGTACGCAACCGCGCTCTAGTTGGAGTTCGCAGCAATACTGCATTCATCGATTTGGTTCACGCCCAATTGAAGCGTGACTATCGAGACGAGGATCTAAAGCAAGTTGGACTGAATGTTTACACGACCTTAGATTTACATATTCAACAAGTAGCTCAGTCTATGGCAAGCCGTAATTTGGCGGCAATTGAAATGGACCAGGATCTTGAACCAAATTCGCTAGAGAGTGCCGTGGTTGTCATCGACCCTCGAACTGCCGAACTCAGAGCGTTGGTAGGTAGTCGAGAAGCATTCAATGTTGGATTTAATCGTGCACTTAATGCACGACGATCGATCGGATCGTTGGTGAAACCATTTGTCTATTTGGCAGCTTTAGAACAAACCCGACGATTCAATGTGTTATCCGCTCTTGATGATAAGCCGATTAAGTTAACGGGCGCCGACGGCGTTGTATGGTCGCCAAGTAATTACGATGGAAAGCCGCATGGGAAGATTTCATTACGCGACGCTTTGGTTCGCTCGTACAACTTGGCAACGGTGAATCTCGGCATGAAGATTGGTGTAGGGCGAGTAATTCGAAGGCTACAAAAATCGGGACTTGCACGCGAAGTACACGATTTCCCGTCCTTATTACTCGGCGCAATCGAATTAAGCCCGATAGAGGTAGCAAGTTTGTATCAGGTCATCGCGAATGATGGCTATAGGGTTCCGCTGCGGGCGATCCGTTCGGTTGCAGATGCGCAAAACTCGACCTTGACTCGTTACGGGCCACGCGTCGAACAGGTTATTGAAGCTGCTCCTGCGTATTTGCTTCAATATCTTCTTACGAGAGTCGTTACGGAAGGAACGGCGAACGCTGCTGCGCTCGCGTTGCCTGGGCAACTACCTCTGGCGGGTAAAACTGGCACAAGTAACGACGGACGTGATAGCTGGTTTGCTGGATTTAGTGAGAATTTCTTGTCAGTGATATGGATAGGACGTGATGATAACGGTAAGACTGGTTTGACAGGGGCGAGTGGCGCACTAAGACTTTGGACAGCCTTAATGCGACAGATCGGAGCAACGCCCTTTCGGATAACTCAACCTGAAGGGCTTCAAT
>CAYFFH010000375.1:0-2887 GCA_964342175.1 uncultured Enterobacteriaceae bacterium
ACGGTAATTATTAGCTTGAGCCAAAAAGGCCTTGTTGACTGAGTTTACAGCTATGACTAAATCCGATCTTATTGAACGACTGGTAGCAGGACAGATGCATTTGCCGTCCAACGACATTGAAACATCTGTTAATGCTGTGCTTGAACATATGAGTAATTCGTTGGTTGCTGGAGATCGTATCGAGATAAGGGGATTTGGTAGTATTGGGTTGAGATATAGGGCGCCGCGTACTGGACGAAATCCAAAGACAGGAGATTCGGTATCAGTGCCGGGAAAGTACGTACCACATTTCAAGCCTGGTCGATTGTTAAGAGAGCGAGTCAATAAAGCCAAGACCGATGTCGAAGCTTCTAACAGGTGAATTGACAGCCTACGCATCAGCTACAGGTCGGGCTGGAATCCCGTTTAGCGGTGGTTCTTCCAATTTTTCGATCACATGAAGGTTATCTTGTATGTGTTAACTTCTATCGTCCTGTTTTTGATTGTATTCTCATTTATTGTTCAAAATCCGCACGATATTAAGATCTACTATTATTTCGGGATGGCTTGGGACGGGCCGATAGCATCACTACTTTTAATTACGCTTGGTGTGGGGATACTGTTTGGAATGTTTGCGAGTAGCCTGAGCCTTTTAAAATATAAAATACGTTTGATCAAAAGCTCAAAAAGGTTGCAGGCGTTACAATCTAAGCATTCATTAGAACGCGAACAAACCATAAAGGGCAACAACTAGTAAAATGGATCAACTCTGGTTACTGCTGCTGTTGCCATTGGCAGCTGCTTCTGGTTGGTACGCCGCAACGAGAAACATTCGATCTGCACGGCATGTAAGATCGGACATACCTCAGGTTTATCTGAAAAGCCTTAATCTGCTTTTGAACGAGCAGCAAGACAAGGCCCTTGATGTGCTAATAAGCGCATTGGAAACCCATGAGGAAACAGTTGAAATCCAGCTTGCCCTTGGAAATCTTTTCCGCCGTCGTGGAGAATTAGAAAGAGCCACCCAACTCCATCAAAATCTGATTGCACGGAGTGGGCTGGAGCCGGAACAACGACTTCTTGCGCTTTATGAGTTAGGACAGGACTATTACAAAGCCGGTTTGTTCGACAGAGCAGAAAGTTTATTGCATGAGGTGGCTGAGGTTTCGGAATATTCGGAATCAGCTTACCGCTTGTTGTTGCAACTCTATGAGCAGGAGAAGGAGTGGGATAATGCGATAGAGTCTGCAAAGCGACTTTCTTCGTCTAGTGGTGAAGACATGAATGGGTTGCTTGCACAATATTATTGCGAGCTTGCAGAAGAGCGAATGGCAGCAGGTTTGTACCACGAATGTGCTGAATTTATTAATCAGGCGCTAGTCTTAGAAAAAGATTGTGTACGCGCTTTGATGCAGTCAGGAAGGCTCCGAGCAATCAAGAATGAACATCAACTTGCGATACGTGAATGGACCAAAATTGTAAACCTTCACCCAGAGATGCTTACTGATGTAGTCGGATTGGTTCAGCAGAGCTATCAAAGTCTAGGACGACTGACCGACTACAAAAAGTTTCTGGAACGCTGCATCGAGCTCAACAATGACTTTCGACTGATGATGACACTAGTCGATCTACTTGTTGAATTGAATAAACCGAACGAGGCGCGTAGTCGGTTGGTGAGCTGGATGCGAAGCAGGCAATCATTGACATCATTAACTGATCTTATTGAGTCAGACATTGGCGGAGATCATATCCGAGATGACCGGAGCCTGGGGTTTCTAATTGAGTTGATGTCGGCTCTTTTCGGAGTGTCGAGGCGCTATGAATGTCGTAATTGCGGTTTCAAAGGTAAATCGATGCATTGGCAATGTCCAGGATGTAAGAATTGGAACAGCACCGGGCCGGCAAAGACAATACTACGCCCACAGGAAAGATGACTAAGCAGTGAGTGATGGGTGACTATTGAGCGCAATTTTGGTGTCAACCCATACTCATGACTACGGCAAGGATCCAGTTAAGTCGGTTAGTATGTTTAAAGGATGGTAGGCTATGACGGTGAAAAATATTGCTTAGTGTGTTACTGACTTTGTTTTGGATAGACAGATTTAATGCCCGACGCAGGCACAGTCGTCATAGTCGTTGTTGTTGAATTGGCGGAGAGTATTCAGTGTATCGAGCTAACGCTCGGCCGAGTGATTATGTATTATCGGAATTAGTAGGTTAATTTTGATCCATTAATGAATTGGTAACTGTCCTCGTTAATACATCAGCAATTATTAAAGATGATCGCAGAATGATGTTACGTCTAATTGATAAAATAGCAAAAAGGTGGTTAGGGTGCCTGCTAGCACCTTTTCATTTGGTCCTGCAGTCTGTTTGGAGCAAGTAATGAAGGTATCGGTCGTAGGAGTAGGGTACGTTGGGTTAGTCAGTGGTGCTTGCCTGGCTGATGTTGGTAATCACGTCACCTGTATTGATATTGATCGAAAAAAGATCGCTGATCTTTCAGATGGAAAGGTCCCTATTCATGAACCAGGTTTGGAGGATATTCTTAAAACAAACCAGCTCGCAAAGAGGCTAGTCTTTACCACTAGTATGGAGCACGGTATCCGTGGGGCGGAGGTAATTTTCATTGCGGTGGGTACTCCACAGAAAGTTGACGGATCTGCAGAACTTAGCTACGTGCTCGATGCCGCACGGTCTATTGCTGAATGGATTGAGGACTACGCTGTAGTGGTCGTTAAGTCTACTGTGCCGGTAGGTTCATGTGATGCGGTACGCGGTGAAATAGATGATGGACTTGCTCGCCGTGCATCTAATGTAGAGGTCGACATAGTATCGAATCCAGAATTTCTTAAGGAAGGGGATGCAGTTGCCGATTTCCTAAAACCGGATCGAATCATCATTGGCT
>CAYFFH010000376.1:0-2871 GCA_964342175.1 uncultured Enterobacteriaceae bacterium
TTAGCGAGTCGCGGCCATGCAATTTCGTACGCGACAGATGATCATCAATTTGGCGGAGCCCAGCTCATCGTGCGGACTGAAAACGGTTACATTGCGGGCTCTGATCATCGTAAGGAAGGTCTCGCAGTCGGCTTTTAATAAGGCACTTTGCTTCATTTATTCGTTATTTTTTGATCTTGCGTAGTATTTTTCCTAAAAGGCTCGCCGTTTCAGTCCTCAGGCGTTCACCAAAACCAACTATTCTTCTTCACTGCCTCAAACGACGAGTATTGTCGCCACCAACTTCCCCTGGTTGTTGAGTCCACCCGAAGGCAACCGCTCGCCACATATCACGGTAGTCGTAATCGGTATCAAGTGCGATGTTTAGCCGATTGTAGCTAGCAAAATCGCTGACCAAATGGACAAGCTGCACGATTCCCTTATCTGTAAGACCTGCAGCACGAAGGTCGTCGGTATCTGTGTCGGATATACCCGCACTATCATGGTTTACCTTTAACGCAAACGACAGGATCGTCCTAAGTCGCGCGCTTTCGACAACCTCAACGCCATCTGTTACCAATTGCTGAATATAGCCTTCCTCTACCTCCAAACCGTAATTTAGGATAGTGCAAAATGCAGCGGTACAATATGCGCAACCATTCGCCTTCGACACGATAATACCAACGTGTTGAACCTCAGGTAGGGTCAATTCACCCAACTGCCACAAAACTTTCGTGGCCCCGAGCTTAGCCTTGAAAAACTCAGGGAAATTCATTTCGACGTAAAAGTGATTCGGGACCCCTCCCTCGACGTCGGTAACCCACTCGAATATCTCGCGGATCTCGAGATCATCAACGCTTCCCGGTTTTACACTGGCGACTCTAGCCATGATTTACCTCAATTAATTTACAATTGTGCGATTATAGCCACGTGAGGAACACCGTGACCGACCTTTATCTGATCATATTGCGGATAACACATAAGCGTTACGAACGATGCAAATAGGTCACAATCGACTCGAAATGAAACCAGCCTTTAATTTAGTCATCTTCGACGCTTCTACTGCCTATGCCTATGTGAGATTAAGACTTGAACGGGTAACCGGCAAAACCGACGCTACTCCTATCTCAGTTTGAGTACGATCTCGTTCTTCACGGTCACACCCTATTAGCTTCGCTTTAGAAAGATTTGGCGCTATATTAGATCCTAATGCTATCGCACTAGGAAAAGTCATATTCTGATCCACAACACCTGGTACGTTGCCGCGGAACCTGGCGAAGTCACTGGCAAATTACTCTCTCGCCTAATTCTCAACGAACAGGTCGTGATTGGCCGCACTCAATCTGGCATACCATTCGCACTCGAAGATCGGTGCCCCCATCGTTTTGCGCCACTGTCATTAGGTCGGGTCGTCGGTAAAAACATCCGATGCGGCTACCACGGTGCGGAATTCGACCAAACGGGAAAATGCGTAAACGTACCCGGACAAACTACTGCCCCAAGTAACGCACGTATCCGGTCATTTCCAGTAGTTGAGAAACAAGGCTATATTTGGATCTGGATGGGCGATCCGAAATTGGCACACGACTTGAGCTCAATTCCGGCGTGCTTTTATCGCAGCGACGATCCGGCTTGGGATGGTGGCTACGGACATTTCGAATCGCTAAACGTCAATTTTAATCTTATCAACGATAATTTGTTCGACATCACTCACGCAGAATACGTTCACCCTGAATCCTTCGGTGCTGAGGAAATGCGCATCTACCGAAATGCAGAACCGGGCGATGCCTACATCGATCAAAAAACCACCTATACCGTCGATGAACGCGAGATCGTATTTCGCATGCAATCATTGAACATGACTGGCGGTCCATTTTATCGCTGGATGGTGGCAACTAGCATGGGTAAAAATGAATATGTCGATCCTGTCGACCTCGATATGGAGGTTAGTTGGGCAGCGCCCACCTTCACGGCTTTTCTACTAAACGCTCGACCGGCAGGGCAACCTAGAGAACTAGGCGTGCAGGTTAGCAACATGCACGCGATAACACCCGCGACAGAGTATACCTCGCATTATTTTTACCGTTCTGTCAAAGATTACGGACCTCCAGAATTGATCGAACCTTTTATGCAAGGAGTCAAAGCTATCTTCGAACAAGACAAGCCCCTACTCGAGGCACAGCAACTTCGAGTTGGCGAAATCGATTTATTCGACCAGAAACCAGTGTCGTTCGCGGGGGATCTGTTGCAGCGACGGGCACGTCAGATTAATAATAAATTGCTCGAGGCCGAATCGGCCTGAAGGAGATATCAATGTATATAGTTGCGTTCATGTATCCGTCAACTGACGATCAGTCGTTCAACTACGACCATTTCGTCAACGTGCATCTACCAATGGGTGTTGGATTGACAGAAAAATATCTCCAAATGAAGCCCGAGAAGATTGTCGTCTTCACTCCAATAACTGGTGGCGACGGTGAACTATCTTCGTCGCCGTACTGCGCGATTAGTAGCTGCTATTTTAAGGAAGAAGAAGACGCCAAATTATTTGCGACCTTATTCACCTACGAAGAAGCAGCACGACGATTATCTGAAGACTTTGCGAACTACACGCCCAATGCGCCAGAAGTCATCATATCTCGCGTCCACGAGTTGTTAGAAATGGATCGAATGATCAACAGCTTCCAAGCCTCGGAGGCGGCGTAGAGCGTTGCTACTAGCCTCTAAAACGAGGCATCACGCCAGACGCAAATTTTGATAAGCAGGCTTTTGAACGGTCGGTCGGAATTCCGGCCGGCGAGACCCAAAGGATCAGACAATCCGTCCCTCGTTGCCGTAGATCTTCAACTCCACTTGCGACCTCATCTGGCCCGCCGAATAAGATCATACCTT
>CAYFFH010000377.1:0-2843 GCA_964342175.1 uncultured Enterobacteriaceae bacterium
GGGAACTGGTTGATTCAAGAACAATCAATCTCACATCCCAGGGCGATCGATTTCCTTGGGCGAAACTATGGTTGCGATGAAAACGGCAATTGGTTCGTGCAAAATGGTCCCCAACGTGCGTATTGCAATCTGGACTATACGCCGTGGATTTACCGTTTGGACGGTTTGGATCAGCTATTTACACACACTCAGAACCCCATAAAAGAAATACGCGGTCTAGTTGTCGACGATAATGGCGATATTTTAATTGAAACAGAATATGGAATTGGATTGCTCGAAGATCGGGATCTCGCGAGATTTATTGAAATTCTCGAATCACAGGCTGAAGGCACTAACACGAACGATTTTATAGGTACTCGTCTAGCAAACCTCGAGCCAAAATCGAACACTTCAATTAAGCTTCTTTGGCATGGCAAGTCAATTATCGTGCAAGCGATGTATGGGTCAGATATACCGAATGCTTTTGGATACGTAGCCGTCCCAATCAAGGCTGATATGAACGGTTGATATCCTAATTTCCATGGTTAATTTTTATTCAATTGAACACTATTAAAAATAATTACGGCGACGGCCCAAAGGACGCCCGTATTGATTTTTCGGTCATAATTCCCAGCTACAATCGAGGGAACTTAATAAGCCGCGCATTAAATTCGGTTCAGAATCAAACTTACCCAGCCCGCGAGATCATAGTGGTTGATGATGGATCATCGGACGAAACAGCCCGCATATTAAAACAACTCTTTCCCGAGGTGCGTTACTACTACCAGAGGCACTCAGGTGTCAGCGCAGCACGTAATCACGGTATCCGGAAAGCCAAATCGCGATGGATCGCCCTGCTAGATTCTGACGATGCGTGGCTCCCGGGAAAGTTGCAAGCTCAAGCGACTGCCATATATGACAATCCGACGGTCAAATTAATACACACAAACGAACATTGGTTTCGCGATGGAAAACAGATCCAACAAAAGAAGCGTCATCAAAAGTTTGGCGGCATGATTTTTGAAAGATGCTTACCACTTTGTGTTATTTCACCATCAAGCGCGGTGATCCGACACGATGTCTTCGACAACATTGGTTTATTTGATGAATCGCTTAAAGCCTGTGAGGACTACGAATTTTGGCTTAGGTTTTGCGCACGTGAACCGGTTGTATTCGTTGATCAGCCACTCGTGCAGAAATTCGGTGGACACGACGATCAGCTATCCAGACGAACTATCGGGCTTGATCGTTATCGTGTCAAGTCACTGCAAACGCTACTAGAGTCGGGCATCCTAAATCCCCAGCAGCGTTCCCTAACGACCGCGATGTTGCTGAACAAATTAGGGATATATATATCTGGAGCCATGAAAAGAGGCCGATTCCAAGAAGCGTTCGAATATGCGTCATTAGTCACTAAATCAATCAAGACGAGCTATAACCAGGACTAGGGTATCCGTTGGACTTCACAATCAATGGCTCAAACTGATACAGCAACGACGCTAAACAAACCCTGTCAGGCAAGATCATCGAGGTCACGATAATAGCCGCGAAGAATTTTGACCACCTCTGGACGACTAAATTCAGGCGGTATAGGCGTGCCCCTAGCCAACATTTCGCGCTGTTCCGTACCAGAGATATGGATCCGATCAGAGTCCCCATGCGGGCAAGTTCTGCTAGTCGCCATACCGTAACACTTCTTACAAAAAAAAGTGATGTCAATTTTCAGGGCCTGCGTTTGCATGGCTCCCTCCCATAGCGAGTCAAATATCTTGTGCGCATCATAAGCGCCATAATAAGCACCGACGCCTGCGTGATCCCGCCCAACAATAAGGTGAGAGCAACCGAAATTTTGGCGAATCAGGGCGTGTAGCAATGCTTCGCGTGGTCCCGCATAGCGCATCTCGATGGGGTACCCGCCCTGGATTACGGTGCCCGGCACGAAGTAATTATCGATCATCGCCTGGATGGCCTGAGTGCGAATCGGAGCGGGAATATCACCGGGTTTCAACTTGCCTAGGACCTGGTGGATAAATACACCATCGGTGACCTCAATTGCGATCTTTACTAGGTGCTCGTGAGCACGTTGCATCGGGTTGCGCGTCTGGAACGCCGCGACTCGAGTCCAATCTTTTTCGAGGAATAATGCCCTCGATTGGACTGGCCGCAAATACAATTTTGGATATCTCTCGGGGTAGTACCCTTCCGACAGACATCTCACAGTTCCCGCAAGATTAATCTCACCCTGCTCCATTACTTTCTGCACGCCTGGGTGGGCAGTGTCGATCGTTTGGTAGACCTCCTCACATTCCAATGCTTTGTCTACAGTATATTTTTCCGTGACTTTCATGGTCGCAAGGATCTGCCCATCACTTGTATCATTTAGGGCCACCTCCTCGCCTAACCTAATACTATTAGCTAGATCCCGAGAGCATGAAAGCGTGATTGGTATCGGCCAGAACAATCCAGTTTCGAGACGCATCTCAAGACTTACACGGCGCCAATCAACCGCACTCATAAATCCATCAAGCGGGGTGTAGGCTCCCATGGCCATCATAAGTAGGTCCGAAACCTCCCGACTAGTCAGAGGGACACGCGTCAAGCCCTCTGCGCGAATGAGTTCCTCCGCGCGGATCGCCAGTGGCACCAATAATTCCTTTAGAGCGTTGCCGCCGTGTGGTGGAACCAGCTTTGACACAACACTTCCCTCCTATTTTTCATAATCCAGTTTGCTGAACATGCTATATAATGGTTCGTGGTCACATTCCCAAAATCTTAAAGAGCACCTTGAAGCGGACTTGCAGAATTTTTCTATAAGTATAGAACTAAAATTAATCGTAGTATTATCCGCGACGCGAGTGCACCAG
>CAYFFH010000378.1:0-2842 GCA_964342175.1 uncultured Enterobacteriaceae bacterium
ATCTAGCGTCATCAGATGCCAAGAATATATCAACCACCGCTGTACTCGATGGGGAAGAATGGGTCATCAACGGAGAAAAATTTTACATTTCGGGCGCTGGCGATCCGCGTTGCAAGATCATGATCGTAATGGTGAAGACCAGTCCAGATGCAGCGCCGAGTAGGCAACAATCGCAGATCCTGGTTCCAAACGACACACCCGGTGTTGAAACACTAGAAGCGATGGAGGTCTTTGGCCACGACCATGCACCACTTGGTCACATGCATCTTCGATTTAACAACGTGCGCGTACCTAAAGATAATATTCTCCTTGGGGAGGGGCGAGGATTTGAAATTTCTCAGGTACGCCTAGGACCGGGTCGTATCCATCATTGTATGCGCTCTATCGGCAAGGCCGAGAAAGCATTGGAACTCATGGTTAAGAGAGCGGGTACCCGTGTTGCATTCGGTAAACCAATCGCGAAACTCGGTAAAAATTTGGAAGTGATCTCGCGTGCGCGTATCGAGATAAATGCAATGCGTCTATCGGTGCTACAAGCCGCCAAGGCGATGGATGTACTTGGTAATAAGGAGGCACGAGTCTACGTAAGTGCGGTAAAAGCGATGGTACCGGAGAAAGTCTGCTCAATCATCGACCAGGCGATCCAAATCCACGGCGCAACGGGGATTTCACAATGGACACCGTTAGCGCAGATGTATACCGATCTAAGACATCTACGCTTTGCTGACGGACCCGATGAAGTGCATCACATGGTCGTCGGACGTGCGGAAGTACAAAAATATGGACTTTGGTAGTCCTACGCTTCTACTATGCTATGAGCCTGATCGAATCTGATTTTATATTTGAGCCGACCATGCACATTTGGTATTCAGAACGGGTTATCAATGTCAACGACGGTCTACCAAAATTCGCAGATTTCCCCGAAACATTCGGCGGCACCGGCGAGTTAATGAAAGAAGAGAAATCAAATGGTTGGTGCACCTAATCATTTTTTAGACGACTGAAGGTCAAGAAGGAAGTAGAGAGGAGAAAACGTTATGCCGTTAACGGTACGTGAGGACTGGCTTGGCCAGGTGCTGGAAGACATTCTCGAACCTAATCGTCGCATCGTCGATGCACACCACCATTTCTTCGTCGAAGGCGGAGTCTTCCCCCCCTACGACCTAGATACACTGTGGGCGGATACTAAGACGCACAATGTCGAACAGACAGTTTACATACAATGCGGGGAGGGATACCGCCAGGACGGACCTGAAGAACTTGCCTGTGTCGGGGAGACTGAATACGTAGACGATCTTGCAAAGACCGCACGTCAACATCCGGATAGGGCGCAGATAAAGGGTATTATCGGCACTGCCGAATTGCGTCTCGGTTCCCGTTCACGGGAAGTGCTCGAAGCGCATCGGGATGCAAGCGAGCTTTTTCGCGGGGTTCGCCTGATCGCGGCATGGGACGCAAGCGATGCTCTGATCTCGATGCCAGGTTTACACGATTCCCATCTTTACCGCGATAAAAAGTTTCTTGAGGGTTTCGCTGTACTCGCGGAAATGGGGCTGGTTTTCGACGCCTACCACTACTTCCATCAAACTCCAGATCTCACCCGTCTAGCTCGCGCATTTCCAGAAGTTGAAATCGTTCTGGACCATTTTGGCACCCCACTAGGAATTGGTCCTTATGCCGATCGACAAGACGAGATCTATGCACAGTGGGCACACGATATTAAGGAAATCGCTAGCTGTCCGAACGTGTCAATCAAGCTCGGGGGGTTAGTTATGCCTTGGTGCGGTTTCGGTTTTGACGACGACATTAAACCGCCAACATCGGACGAACTTGTAGCCCAACAAGCTCACTATTATCACTACTCCATCGAACAATTTGGGCCTGAGAGATGCATGTTCGAAAGCAACTTTCCAGTAGATAAATGTGCGCTATCGTATACCGTACTGTGGAACGCGTTTAAAAAAATCTCCACTAGCTATACGGAAGCCGAAAAGGATCTCTTGTTTCGTGGGACCGCGACTCGAGTATACCACCTCGAATCAGACGTTTAATCGCTAACCAGCGCGCGACTCTACAATAAACTCTGATAGCTCTGCCTCCCGGGTCATCTCATAAAAATCAACATTTCGAAATGGAGAATTAACCACGATGCGCCCGCGAGGATTGCGATAATAGGTAGTCATTCCTTCATGCGTCCATACCATATTCTCGTGCGCATGATCGACCTGTTTGTTGTACGCGTCGTAGACATCTTGTCGGCATTCAACCGAGCCAAGGTTTTTTGTGCTCATCTTTTTGATCATATCCATCACGAAGCGCATTTGCATCTCCACCACAAAAATAAGGCTGCCACCGTGGCCAGGCTGTAAATTTGGACCGTAGAGCGTAAAAAAATTAGGGAAATCCGGTACCACCGTACCGAGATAGGCTTTCGCGTTATCGTCTTCCCAGGCATCACGTAAGCTCTGACCGGAACGTCCGGTAACATGAAAAGTTGTGATAAAACGTGAGACATCAAAACCAGTTGCCAACAACAATACATCGGCCTCATAAGAGGTGTCATCTTCCGTGATTAACGAAGATGGCTCGATCTGGATCACTGGACTATCTACTAATTCGACACGAGGGTTGCGCAGCATTCGATACCATCCATTATCCATTAGCATGCGCTTACCAAAAGGCGGATAACGCGGCAGTACCTTGTCGAATAGATCGATCCGGTCCCCGAGTTCGGTTCTGATATGTTGAGTAAAGTAGGCACGATGGCCATCATTGATGGCGTTCAGGGAACGGTCTTGATCTTCCCAATCAGGATCTTTTTGCAGCGCAGAATGGATCCGAT
>CAYFFH010000379.1:0-2836 GCA_964342175.1 uncultured Enterobacteriaceae bacterium
CGTGCATCAATAGTTGTTCGTTTGCTCATAACTGCAGTATAGCTTACTGGTCAGAATACGATCAGCTGGCCAGATTCCGCGTCGGAGAGGAATTTAGTAAGACCTCCCGCCTCATCAACAAGCTCTTCCATTAGATCTTCAAGTTCTATGCGCGCGACATCCATTGCCATCGAACATGCATAAATCTTCATTTCACCAAGCATCTTACCTTGCTGGAAAAGCTCGATCGCGTCGGGTACTTTACGTTCCTGCATAAGATTGGAGAAATCGCCTCCTTCATAGCATATTTTATCGAAATCTTTTCGAAATAAAGCAAGTGCGTTCATGCTCACGAAGACTTCAACTGGACGATCGGAAACAGCAGCTACCGACGCGGTCATTGCAGCCATTTGAATCTTTTCGTGCTCACCCGAACATAAAATAATGAAAAGTGCTGGTGTCATACTCATTTTAATCCGCACCGTATTCGTCGATGAATGTGACGTGATGTCGATATAGTTTACCCAGAAAGTAACCTCATCCGTCCAGATTGTTAAATTATATTGCCATAAGCGATCGCAGTGTTAATGATAGTGTCATAAATATGATTCACAACATACAATAAGACTAGACGGGTTGGTATTCCAGTGCCCTAAAAACCCGTCGCGAATAATCGAAGATTGGCACCTTCAAGTAGGAGAAAGAAATGGACCATGATAGTTTTTTCCGAACACCAGACTCGTGTTTCGACGGATTGACTAATTTCGATTACAGATCGAACTATGTGGAAGGCTTGACTGAGGTAAAGGGTATGCGAATGCACTACCTCGACGAAGGAAGCAAAAAAGCCGATACCGTCTATCTCTGCCTGCATGGAGAACCAACGTGGTCATACCTCTACCGGAAAATGTTGCCGGTGTTTGTAGACAATGGTGCACGAGTTGTAGCACCAGACTTTTTTGGCTTTGGCCGATCAGACAAACCATCCGATGAGGTCTACAGCTTCGATTTTCATCGCGCAAGTTTAGTTGCGTTAATTAATCATCTCAATCTCAAGAACATAACACTGGTATGTCAGGACTGGGGAGGTGTACTAGGTTTGACATTACCGCTTGATTTTCCCGATCGTATCAGCCGGCTGGTCGCAATGAACTGTTTTCTATGCACCGGAGAAATGCCCTTGCCGCCGGCGTTCGACGCCTGGATAGCATGGGCTGCAGCCCATCCCGATATGGACCTTGCAGAAGCAGTCCACGTCATTGACGATACCTTATCGCCAGAACAATGTGCCGCCTACCGTGCACCGTTCCCGACTGAACGTAGCAAAGCTGGCCCGCGTGCCTTTCCGCGTATTGTACCTACCACATTAGATTCGCCCGGAGCCGAGATATCACGGCAAGCTCGTGACTGGTGGCAAACCGAGTGGAATGGACAGGCACTCGTATTCTGCGGAGTACACGACGATATTTTGAGTCTTCCAGTAATGCAACTTCTCAGTAGCTGGATCAAAGATTGTCCGCCGGTTATTGAAGTAGCCGAGGCAGGACATTTCGTGCAGGAATGGGGCGAAAACGTCGCAAAACGTGTTGTGCGTGAATTCTCGTCCTAATAATTCTCGGAAATGAAATGTTCCTTTGATTGCAAAGGCTTAAGAACAACGCCAAACCGGTTAGGACGCAATGGAGAGCCGAACCCTTAGAATTCGCGCGCGATACCTGCGTATTGTCTTTATCCTGCTCGCGCGGAAATTTTGTAGGGGCCTATTCTTATAGGGTGATAAGGTAGCGACGATACGGAAGCGAACTGCCTGCGACGGCGCCTAAAGCCCTAAATACCTCATCCACCTAATAACGTACGCCGCTCTTGCTTGGAGGATCGAAACTCTTCATCCGCTCGCTGTACTCACGTGTTACTTCACGGGCATCGTTGTCGTCACCAACAGCGCGAGGGGTAATCAATACAATTAATTCTGTCCGCTTCTTCGAATCGTTGGTTTGGCTAAACAACTTCCCAAAGACGGGTATATTGCGCAGATAGGGAATACCACTTTCGCCTTCGGTCGCAGTGTTCCGAATTAATCCACCAAGAACGATGGTCTCGCCGCTTTGCACAGCTACAGTGCTAGTTATCTTGCGTTGCTGAATTGTTGGAGCATTAAGGGTCGAACTCGTCGTACTTATCGCATCGCTGACCTCTTGGTCCAAATCCATAGTCACCAAACCGCCCGCATTGACGCGCGGGGTCACTTGCAACGTAACACCTGTATTGCGATATTCGATCTCATTTACCGTTGGGGCATTGGGATCAATATTACTTATAGATGAGCGAGTTGGGATCGGAATCTCATCACCGACATTGATAGTCGCGGTTTGATTGTCCAGAACCATAAGGGATGGCGACGATAGGACACTGACTTCTGACTCCGTAGCAAGCGCATTTATCGCCGCTCGCACGAGGCCATTACTATTAATTATGGCATATGAGAAAGAAGGAGCTAGCGTACCGATCCTTGCCGCGCCTAAATCCAGAAGAGCTTGGCCCGTCTTACTTCCCCCAACGCTGTTTTTAAAAAACCACTCGACACCGAACGCTAACGTGTCGTTCAGAGTGACCTCAATAATAGTCGCCTCAATCAACACCTGTAACGGAATAAGGTCGAGTTTACGAACCGCTGCAATGACAAGTTCATACTCTTTTGGTGTCGCTAGAATAACTAGCCCATTGTTCGTCTCATCCGGAATAATCCTTAAGTTATCGCCGACTCTTACGTCTACCCCATTTCCCGCGACCGCGCCGTTCTCGATTGTTTCATCAGAGTCGATCGTTCCAAGTTGCGGTCCTTGCGCAAGATCAACCT
>CAYFFH010000380.1:0-2828 GCA_964342175.1 uncultured Enterobacteriaceae bacterium
TTGGGACTTGGGACCACTTGGGTCAGATGTTACTGGGCTTAAATCAAGAAATTTCGAACCTGGTGATGAGGTTGTAATTGTCCCCCGCGACACAATTACATGTGCGCCGGAACTCGTACGTTTAACTTTGAATATTGCCTATACCCACACAGACGCAACAAAAAGTTATTTTGGTAAACGCCTAGTCTATGGGGGCCATACAATATCGCTCGCACTCGCCCAAGTGACCCGCGCATTACCATCAATGATTACGGTGCTCGGATGGTCCGGTTGTGATCACACAGGGCCTGTGCTTGAGGAGGATTTGATCCGTACAAAATTCAAAATCATAGAAAAACGCTCAGCACCGGTAGGTGGTGAGCTAGTCGACCTGCATGTTGAGTCGTTTGCCTCTAGGTTCGACGATGAGGTCGAAAGTTTTAACGAAGAGAAGGTTTTGGATTGGCGATTGACGGTATGGACTACTTAGCGACCAATGATTCAACTCCAAGAAATTCAAAGTGCAGCCGAGAAACCCCCATCTATTGTTATCACTGAACCGTTGGTATACCGGGATGCGTCAGAAGCCAAATACAGCAATGCGCCGTCGAGATCACGGCAACGTCCAAATCGCCTCGCAGGGATCTTTTTACGTAGACGCTCTCCGCCATCTGTCTTGAGCCAACCTTCATTCATTTCTGTCTCAATGTATCCGGGGGCAATAGCATTTATCCGGATCCCATTCTTAGCTAGATCTGTTGACAAATCGCGCCCAACATTCATTAATCCGGATTTTGAGGCTGCGTAGGGTGCGACGTGGCCAATCCCGCGCAGCCCGAGGACCGAAGCGATATTCACGATACTACATTCTCGACGATCTGCGAGTCGGCGCTTAATTAATTCTTGCGCTAGAACCCATGCCCCGCGTAAGTTAGTCTCGTAGACAGCATCCCAATCATCGTCAGTCAAATTTTGCGGCGCTTTAACCACGGCGATACCCGCATTGTTAATCAAAACATCAAGTGGCCCATTCAATTCAAGCTCTTCGATGCAATTACGAATACCTTCGCGAGACCGAACATCCAATGCAACAATTTCGCAACTCCCGCCGAGGGACTCAATATTATTTGCGACTTCAATCATTTTATCGATCCCGCGTGATGCCAGGATCACATGCGCACCGGCTTGTGAAAGCGTCGGGGCAAATTGCCTACCGAGTCCGCTAGAAGCCCCAGTCAACAATACACGTCGCCCATCTAGACTAAATAAATCACTAACAAAAGAATTACGCTTACTCATCGACTAAAGTCCCGCTGGCTCTTGTAATTTTTTAGGTGAAAATGATTTTAGAACGCTCCATCATGTTCCTGAAATTTATTAAATCGCAAACCTTAGAGCCATCACGGCAACAGCCTTTCTGAGTTACCCCAATCCAATTTTCGGGCGCACCCAATCTGCCATCTGTGCAATCGCTGAATCCGCCTCCGGCGCCATCCCAGCCATAAACTGAAATACGTGCTGCATCTCCGGATAAATATCTAATTTAACCTCTACGCCAGCTTCCTTCGCTTTAATTTCAAAGCGCACTGAATCATCGAGCAAGGTTTCATCCTCGCCAACTTGGATATAAAGCGGCGGTAATCCCTTCAAGTCCGCGTAAAACGGATTAGCTAATGGATCTTTAGTAGATGCATCACCCAGGAAAACACCAGCCATTGTTTGTGCAATCTCTTTGCTCACCAAACAATCAGCATCAGCCTTGGACTGCATGGACTCCCCAGTGAATTCCATGTCGTAATATGGGGACATTGGCATCCCCGCTGCAGGCAGCGGAAGTCCTTCGTCTCTAATTGCTATCAACATGGTTGTGCATAGTGCACCGCCCGCAGAGTCACCAGTGGTGGCTATGTGCCCGGGCTTTACACCCTGATCGAGGAGCCAGCGATATACCTTCACCGCATCTTCGACCTGTGCAGGGTGAGTTGCTTCGGGTGCGCGCCGATAGTGCAGAATCAACGCTCGGCATCCTATAGCCTTAGCTAGATGCCCAAAAAGCTTCCTATGGGTATACATCGATCCGCACACATACCCGCCGCCGTGAGTGCAGATTAAGACGCGATCATTTTTTGCTTGCTTAGGGTTGGCCCACATGCACAAGACGCCGTCACAATGCTCTTCAATGTAATCTACGCCCCCTGGCTCACCAGTAATATCGCCCCACTGTTCGAACATCGCACGTGTCTCGTCGAGAGACATATCAGGGTTTGCCCCCATCGTTTCTACCCAGTGACGGTAAAGAACTTTTATCGCTTCCGACTCTTTGCTTGCCATGGTTTAGATACCTCAATTTTTTTGTATTAATGCAACCAGCCCCGTTGCCCCGACCTCATTTTCATCGCAGCCAAGCAGCGCTAGTCGAACGACCGCTGGATGAACAGATAATCATAAGGTCAAATTAGGCGAAACTGCATAGACAGCCCCGCCCGCATCAAGCCTACCCCGACAAAGTGGCTAAGAGCAAACTACTAATTCAGAGACATAAATAACCACACGAAGCCAAAACAGCGACCCTACGTTTCAATAATGTTTTAGAGTCGATGAAAACTTCGCGGAAAATATCCCCTTGCTACTGTTACCGAGCGCCCGTGTTCAACGCCGACGGTTGAAACTCCTTCCGCTTGATCTTCTTAAGATTAGTTAGCGTCAAGAACTGAATTGCAGTGCAATGCATATTCTGTATATCAATCACCGCAGAACTATCAAGCATTGGCACACCTGATCCCTGATTACTCTTCACATGTGTATCCGGATGCGCTAAACCGCCCATTCCATACTTCCATAGAACGTCT
>CAYFFH010000381.1:0-2820 GCA_964342175.1 uncultured Enterobacteriaceae bacterium
TGGGACTCTTGGCAGCGATTTCACGGGCAAGTTCAAGCGCCGTCTCCATTAGATCCTCCGGAGCAGTACATTCCTCCACGACCCCGAGCCGATAAAGTTCGGGTCCAAACACTCGCATGCCGGTCAGCATCATACGGCGTTGACGCGAATGGGAAAACAAACGCCGAGCATGTCGACCACCGCCAAGCAACCCGACATTGATCTCGGGCAATCCAAGGCATCCCTTCTCGCTAGCAAGCAGCATATCGCAGGAAGCGGCAAGAGCAAGCCCGCCACCGAGCGCCGGACCATTGATCGCGGCGATAACCGGCTTCTGACATTCCATGATGCTGTGGTAGGCCTCACGGGCACGACGACTATTTTGCCAATGGTCACCATCTCCATGGGTTTTCGCAATCCGCTCTTTGATATCCGCGCCGGCGCAAAAGCATTTACCCTCACCCGTAAAAACGACGACCCGAATATCGTCCCGATCGCTAACCGTGTCAAAGGTCCACGCCACTTCTTCTAGCAACTGCTGGCTATGGGCATTTACTGGTGGGTTCGCGAGTTGCACCAACGCGATATAGTCCTCGACGACACCAACCCTAACGGCTTCGAGTTTCACAATGACTACCTACTAATCAATCATCGCAACAGCCCGTGTCCAACCCCCGGAGGCAGCCTTGACCTTGCAGGGAAAACACGCAACCGTAAAGCCAAAATCGGGAAGCTCTTCCAAGTGTCGTAGTTTTTCCATATGGCAATATGGAACATCGATCCCAGCATAGTGACCTTCCCATATGATTCTCGGGTCTTTCGTTTCCAGCCAACGTTCTAGGGTTTTGGAGAACGGTGCATCCCAGCTCCAACCATCGATACCGGTAACACGAACGCCCTGGCTAGTAAGCCATTTCGTGGCCTCACCGCCAACCCCACATCCTGAGTGTATGAATTGGTCGCTTCCGTACATTTCTCCGGCGTGGGTATTAACGAGGACTATATCCATAGGCCGCAAATCGTATCCAATACGCTTCAACTCGGATTGAACGTCGGCTGCCGTTGCAACATAGCCGTCTTCCATATGACGGAAGTCGAGCTTTACCCCAGGCCGAAAATACCAATCTAATGGCATCTGATCGATGGTTGGCATCGGCTTCCCATCTTTGTCCTTTGAATTGTAGTGATATGGCGCGTCCATATGAGTGCCGTTGTGCGTGGTCAGTGTAATTTCTTCGATCGCCCAACCTTCACCTCCTGGCAAATCCGCTTCTTTCAATCCAGGAAAAAGCTCACACATCTTCGGTGCGTTTTCCTTTCCGGTTATGTAGCGGATCGACGGACGCATGAAATCTGGGTCGACCTGTGTCTCATTGTCGAGCGGCTGGCTTATGTCTATGATTCGTGAAGGTAGTTTCATCGATCTATTTTCCCCTGCAAAAGCTTGGGTTCTCCTGAACTAGTTAGTTATTCGCTTGCATTTAAGTTCCTAGCATAATACAGATATTCATATGAGTGCATCACGCCCCCAAAAGCGCTATCGCTACGATAATCATCACTTCTTGGACAGCTCTCGATGGCACGTATATAGGCCGCGCAAAAACGACATCATCGTATCGACCTCAATGAAAGCGGGAACGACTTGGATGATGACGATTATCGCTAATATGCTCTACGAAAACGCTGACTTTCCGGCGCCGATAGATGAGCTAGCACCCTGGTTGGATATGCGTCTTCCTCCACTCGACGCGGTCGCGGCAGCACTTGAAGCACAGACCAAACGACGTTTCCTAAAAACGCATTTACCCCTGCACGGGCTCCCATTTTACGATGAATGTCGCTACGTTGTCGTGGGTCGTGACGCTCGCGATGTGTTTATGTCTATCGTGAATCATCATCGAAGTTATACCGATGAGGTATATACAAATTTAGCGAAATACGATGCGAAACTCGGCCGATCTTTTCCCCGTGACCTCGGCGATATCCATGAAATGTGGCGGTTATGGATGACAGAGAGTTGGTTCGATAATGAAACAGACGGTTATCCCTACTGGTCGCACCTGACCCATTGCCAATCTTGGTGGGACTTTAAGCATTTACCCAATATCCTTTTCGTGCATTTTAACGATCTGTTGTCCGATACTGCGGTCGAAATCAAAAGGGTTGCAGATTATTTATCGATCGCGATCGATGGTAATCGCCTGGAAGAAATCTTGGAGCGTGTGTCGTTTAATCGTATGAAACAGGATTTCGCACAAATCAATGCGAAGGCATCATGGGTATTTCGCGATGGCGCTGATTCATTCATGTACAAAGGAACAAACGGCCGTTGGCACGATGTTTTAAGCGAATATGAACTCGAGCTTTATAACGATGCTGTCGCGCGCGTATTAACGTTAGACGCCGCGCACTGGCTCGAGAATGGCGGGAGAGTTAGCTAGCCAAGCTCAACGCAACTGGCTGTCCTTATTACCGCGTCGATTGATGGCACCGGCATGTTGTTGCGCTGAATCTTCGACCTCCTGGCATGCGACGCACCTGGTTGCACCTAGGATAGCTTGGCGCCGCGCATCAGGGATCTTGATCCCGCAATCTTCACACTCTTCCAAACTCTCGCCATGTGCCATTTGGTTACGCACAAGCTTTACCGCTTCATCAACACTCGCGTCTATTTGTGCTTGGACGTCACCGTCTTTGGCCCAGCCACTAGCCATTATCACTACTCCTACGGTTAACCAAAAAAACTCGATAGGGATATAAATGAGTGTTTCTATAAGATCACAAAAGGCACTCGAACGCTAGCTAAATGTATTCCTCGCAGAGCGAAAGTTCATCACACCT
>CAYFFH010000382.1:0-2819 GCA_964342175.1 uncultured Enterobacteriaceae bacterium
GAGTGATCCGTTCGCGTTTGTCGCGATCGATATTTCAGGTGACCAGCTCAAGCAGGCAGCGCGTGAACTGGCAACGACGTATCCCGGCCTACGGGTTCACACCGTTGCCAAAGATTTTACCAAGCCAATTTTCCTCCCCGACTACCTGACGAAAGCCGGGCGCCACTGCGCTTTCTTTCCTGGGTCGACGATCGGCAACTTCGAGCGCAGTGAAGCGCGCTATCTGCTCCAGCGTATGCGCCTCACCGTCGGCGATACTGGAGCCCTGCTCATCGGTGTCGACCTAGAGAAAAATCCGGCCCACCTCGAAGCAGCATACAACGACAGTGCGGGCGTCACCGCGCGCTTTAACAAGAACATACTCGCGCGGATCAACAGTGAACTCGGTGGTGATGCAAACCTCGACGCGTTCACACACCACGCGACTTACAACGCTGAGAAAAGCAGGGTCGAGATGCATCTGAAGAGTCTTCGCGACCAAACCCTGACAGTCGCCGGCCACAAGTTCCGTTTCGCAAAGGGCGAAACCATCCACACAGAAAACTCCCACAAGTTTTCGATCAACGGATTCCAAGCTCTGGCAGCAGCAGCCGGTTTCTCCCTGGCGCGCGTCTGGACCGATGCAGATCAGCTCTTCTCGATCCACCTTTTTGATGCGGTTTGATGGCTGTTCCTATGTCATCCGGGGACGCTCGGCAGCGTTCTGACATTTTTTAGGTGTCCGTTCGGGGGCGACCTTTGGTCGATGCCTGTGGCAGAAAGCAGCGGGGTCGCCCCGGATAACTCGGCTGGTGAATGCGTTGTGAGTAGTTGGGAAGGTGGACTAACCGTCGTTTCAGGAACAACCCGCGTACAAAAGCTAATTGATTTAGACGCCGATTCGCAGAGGCGTTGGGCCCGATCATCTTGTTGCTGCAGAACTTCTTTAGGTGCTGGTGGATATAACGCCAGATCAAGGGGTTCTAGACCCCTATTATGAGAATGAAAATCAATTGCAAAGAAATGAGTCTTTAGCTATGAGAACGGGGCGATAAATCGCAATCCTTGGCCTCATATAGATTCGATGCAGAAAAGACCTGAGCCGGAAACCTTCGAAGTACTATCAGCTCAGCAGCTGACGCCGAACATGCGTCGCGTATCAATCGGTGGGGATGCCATCCGAAGCTTTCCTCAGGGGCAAGATGGCGGGTACGTGAAACTGATGATCCCGGGAACAAACGCCGCGGATCGTCCATCAGTCCGCACCTTTACAATTCGACGGCAACAAGCGGATGGGCTCGATATCGATTTCGCCCTTCACGGCGGTGCCAACGCTGGAGGCCCGGGGATGGCGTGGGCGCGGAGGGCTGCGCCAGGGGACGAGATCAGAGTCGGCGGACCCGGTCCGGCGAAACCCCTGCGCCCTGGTGCGGATTCGTATCTCGTCCTTGGCGACATGACCGCCTTGCCAGCAATCTCCGTTAATCTTGGCGAACTGGCCGATGATGCGACTGGGTATGCGCTGATTGAGATCCAAACCGAGGCCGATAAGCAGGATATCAAGCACCCGGAAGGCATTGAGATCCATTGGATCGTGAACTCAGATCCTGGCGAACGGCCAGAACTTTTCGAACAAGCCGTTCGCTCTGTCGGTTGGGTCGAAGGGAGAATCTATGCGTGGTCGGCGACCGAGTTCAACGTGATGAAGCGCATGCGTCGCTATCTTCGCGAAGAGCGGGGCCTTGGATCGGAACAGCTCTATATTTCCAGCTACTGGAAACACGGGTTGGTCGAAGATCAGCACCGCGAGGTTAAGAGCGCAGATTCGGAACAGCACGCTACCTCGACAGCATAGCGAAAAGCGTACGAATAAACGCAACACCCTTTGGTGTAGCCCAGTGGCCTGAGCGTTTCCTGGCATGTTACGAGTAGGAAGTTGAGGGGATAGCCGATGTCCCCGTTATTAGGCGCACGGGCACTTGGAACCCTACGGCTTTCGTATACAAAATTAGAACAGCTTTTTCCGGCGGGCGATTAATTTTGCCCTGAGGTTAATTCGACTTTTCTCGCCCTCGTTACTCTTGTCTCAGCCCCTGTGGCCATCACAGGTTCTTACGCCTTCGTCCATTGGGCTCTCCAACGGATTAATACAGTTCAATTTCATACCTTTAACCCACACTCACCAAGGCGTACGCTCAACCACATCATGCCCAGGCCTCCCAACTTCTTGCTGTTCATTACTGACCAGCAGCGCGCTGATCACCTCGGCTGCTATGGCAACCCTGTGCTGCGCACGCCAAACATTGATGGCATCGCTGCCCGCGGCACCCGCTTCGACCGCGCCTACGTTGCCTGTCCCGTGTGCATGCCCAACCGTGCCTCGCTGATGACCGGCCGCATGCCCTCGTCCCACGGCGTGCGCCACAACGGCATCCCGTTATCACTCGGGGCCACCACACTTGTCGGCCTGCTGCGCGCTGCGGGCTACCGCACTGCGCTGGTAGGCAAGTCACACCTCCAGAACTTTGAAGGTTTGGCTCCGGAGATCGTTTGGCAGAACCGCGGGCCCGACGGCGCCGCCCGCCCGCCTGATCATCTGATCGATGCTGACGCCGATCGCCGCATCGGACCTGCCTACGATAACGAGTGGACGCCCCACTGGATCCAGCGTCCCGACCACGACGTCAAGCTTCCGTTCTACGACTTTGAGCACGTCAAGCTCTGTACCCTGCACGGCGACATCGTGCAGGGCCACTACGGCCGATGGCTCGCCGAGCACCTCGCTGATTCTGACTCGTTAAGGGGGCGCGCCAACGCCATCCCCGACGACCGCTATTCTG
>CAYFFH010000383.1:0-2814 GCA_964342175.1 uncultured Enterobacteriaceae bacterium
ATCTTCCCCCTTCAGGCGTTCCAATTCAAGTTTGGCAAACTTCTGGGGGTCCTGTTCTTTGTTCAGGTCTTGCCTGATTTGTTCCTGTCGCTTTGTTTGATGAGCAAAGAACTCTGACAGTCTTTTCTCATACGGACCGAATTCAGGGTCATCAAAGGACCTGGTTTTGTAGAGGTCTTGCTCTGCCTGTTGAGTAATCCTTTCACGCCTTGCTTGAACAGGCTTCGCCGTAACCTTGATCGGTATGTCTGATCCTGTCCTTGCCCTAAAAGCGTCAACCATCACCTTGCTCAGATTTTCTTCGTAACCCTTATGCATGATGAAGCTGTCATGGATCGGGAGGATTGGAACATTCTCCTTGGCAAAATGGAGCATGGTGGTTTCAGCGATATCTGAATCAATCCTCTGGTACTTCAGGCCTATACCGGTTCCAAAATGAGGTCTTAACTCTGGATGATACGACCTGACATGATTGAGGAACTCGCTCCAGGACATCCCAAGCTCATCCTCGTCAAACACGGGACCAGCTTCAGGGTCTTCGAACTCCCTAATTAAGCCTTCTGCATTGATAAGGGCATTGAATGCCTTCTTAACGAGATCCCTGTGTTTAGGATCTAAGCCAACGTCATAAGGATCATCCGGACATTCTATGCGCAGATACGCGTACAACATTCGTGGGTGGATCGAGGAGTAATCAAGCTCAACGGTTTCCTCACCATTGATCGTTATTAATGATCTGAGTTCGCTTGGAATTGATTGCCACCAAGGACCATAGAAGCGTCCTCCATCATCAAAGCTACCGTTGTTAAAGACCCGATAGACCGTTCTCTTGGAATAAAGCGTTTCCTCCAGATAGATCCCCTTATCTCGTAAAGCCATCAGTTTTGAATGCGGCAGCTCAATGTCAGCCCAATGGTTCAGGAGAACACGGTTAATGATATTAACAAGGCTTTCCATAGCCTCGGTTAGATCAGTTGCCTCATAGGGAACGACAGTCTTTTTGTTGTCCTTAAGGTCGATAGGATTACGACGGTATTGAAAATCAAACGGGCTTATATCGCCTTGTGTCAGGAAACTGATGAAGCCCTTCTTGGCTCTAATCTGCGTGGGTATGCCTTGCCCGGCATCAGGATGCTTTTTGCCTTCGGATACCAACTCGACATAGTTCTGTCGCACCAGGTAATCCAGAAAACCAACAACGCCTGATTGGGTGATCTCTGGACGTAACCTATGACGGTTTTTTCCATACCAGGTGTCACTTCTAAGAACACCAAACGTTCCCTTAGGGTCTCTATTCCAGAACTGAACCAGATTGCCGCAGAGCATATTGGCAGAGACCTCTAATGCCTTTTGATCTGCTGGTTTCCGGCTCCTTTTTCTAACCTTATTAGTTCTTTCCCATTGCTCCATCTGTTCCACAAAGATCCCGCATCGACGGGCTATCTCGCCTGTTACGGATAAGCCAAAGTCTATCAATGGCGGTAAATTCGATGGCATGATTTAGTTTAGGAACACGCGTCTCTGGTCGCAATGTTCAGCAAAGACTCAGTTAAAAGGTCGTAGTTACCCGGAATTCAGGTAATATTGATTAAAGCTTCATTTTAGCCCTTTTATCTGTAGCTAAGCCTACGAAGCTCTGAGGAGGGCTGAAATATGAGACAATTCGTATTAGTCCTAACTCTACTCGTATCGTTCCTAATTTCGACCCATGGCTTTGCTGAGTGGAAAAAAGGATGGGATGCGTAGCAAAAGAAAGATTACGCGAACGCTCTGCGTGAATGGAAACCTCTTGCCGAACAGGGTAATGCATATGCTCAGAATAATTTGGGCGCCATGTACCGGGACGGGGAAGGCGTTCTGCAGGACTATAAGATTGCGGTGAAGTGGTTCAAACATTCTGCTGTAAAGGGAAACACCCTTGCATGGTTCAATCTGGGAGCGGTTTACGCCAATGGTCAAGGTGTCCTCAAGGATAATATCTATTCCCATATGTGGTTCAATATCGCCGCATCATCTGGCGACGAGACTGCTAGAAGGAATAGAGACTCCATTGCCTACCAAATGACCCCAGTTCAAATCGAAGAAGCACAGAAACTTGCCCGTGAATGTGTCCGTAAGAAATACGAAGGGTGTTGAGTAGAACTCCACCCACACCCCATTCTCTCTATACATTCCAAACAATCCATGCCAGATTTTCCCTATGAAACGCCTAACCGCCACACTCTGCCTGACGATTGCCGTTCTTCTTGGAAGTGTGGGGGTGGGTTTTTCGCTTCCAATATGTAATAAAATTTCAGACAAATCCACGACTGGCGAGTTCTCCCAAAGATGTATCCAGTCAGTCCTAGAAAATTATATAATAAACAAATCGACTGGTTTCTTTACTTTCAGTGTTAGCAGCAGGGAGAATGTTTATGTGCAAGGATATACTTCAGAGCAAAACGTCATAAATTTGGAATTGGTTAGCAAAAATTATTTAACAAACCCAAATATATTAGATAAAGATAAGTTTATAAAATTACTTAGAATGGGTTGGGTTGTTCCAGTAAAAAAAGATAGTAATTATACCTTTTCAACAAATTTGGGGGATGTTTTCAACAATAATGTATCTAAATTTCTATACGATTCATTCAAGGTTTTCGCTCTTACTCAAGATAAAATTGATGTAAGTTATCGAATAGGCGATTGGTAAGGATTGTGTCCGTAAGAAATACAAAGGGTGTTGAGTTAAAAGACTGTCATCTAAAAACCGTGGTCATTTCGTCTCCCAAGCCACCTATCACGTGCATTGCTGGATGACGATGGCTCAGATCA
>CAYFFH010000384.1:0-2808 GCA_964342175.1 uncultured Enterobacteriaceae bacterium
TTACACCCAATGCTGTAAAACGACAATATTTACGACGACGGTTGTTTCTCATACTTGAGACTCCACTGTCTCATCAGCTAGGGAATCGGCGGTATGAACAGAACCGTCTTTATTTACTGTCGCTGATGCTACCAACGATTCGTTATCTGCCGAGCTATCATCACTTTCACTAGAAACTCCTGAATTCATAGTACTGTCTGCTGTTTCAACGACTTCTTTGCTAAGCCCGTCGGATTCAGATACAACATCACTATTTTCTCCGCTTTGCACCAAGGACGATGGTTCAGTTACGGCAGTTTTCTTTTTGATTATTAAATTCCGAATCACTGCATCGTTAAATTTGAATAATTCGTTCATTTCGTCGAGTGTGGGTTGATCACATTCCACATTCATCAACACGTAATGTGCTTTGTGAACCTTCTCAATAGGATAAGCTAATTGACGCCTACCCCAGTCTTCCAGCCTATGTAAATGACCACCCGCGCTTTCAATAAAGTCCCTATATCGATCGGTCATTGCAGGAACCTGCTCACTTTGGTCGGGATGGACGAGAAATACTATCTCGTAATGACGCATAGGTTTCTCCCTTTGGATCGAGCTTCCTGCTCTTTGCAGTGAAACAAGGAGTTAATTGTGAATTATATAGGGCGGCGATTCTAACCCTATTTCTCTTCGAGAACAACTTGCAAGTTAGCGATTTGAACGCTGTGCCACTAAGTCGTCTACGACAGTAGGATCTGCCAGTGTTGATGTGTCGCCTAAGTCATCGAGTTCACTCGCCGCAATTTTTCTCAAAATTCGACGCATAATCTTTCCCGAACGAGTTTTTGGCAGACCAGGAGCCCATTGAATTATATCGGGCGCTGCAAACGGGCCGATTTCTTTTCTTACCAGATTAACGAGATCTTTCTTAAGCTCATCGTTTGGATCGCTACCCACCATCAATGTGACATAGCCGTAAATCCCCTGTCCTTTTATCTCGTGGGGATACCCAACAACAGCTGCCTCAGCAACACGATCATGCATTACTAGTGCACTTTCAACCTCAGCCGTTCCCATTCTATGACCTGAAACATTAATAACATCATCGACACGGCCGGTAATCCAGTAATAGCCATCCTCATCTCTGCGCGCACCGTCTCCCGTCATATAATATCCGGGGTACGTGGCAAAATAAGTAGCTACAAAACGGTCATGGTCACCATACACGGTCCGCATCTGTCCTGGCCATGAATGCCTAATAACCAGATTACCTACGCCCGCACCATCTACTTCCTTTCCTTCATCATCCAAAAGTACTGGTTGAATCCCGAAAAATGGTCTTGTCGCTGACCCTGGCTTTAGTGGCGTCGCACCAACAAGCGGTGTAATCAAAATTCCACCGGTCTCGGTCTGCCACCAGGTATCCACGATAGGACACTGTTGATCCCCCACAACTTTGTGATACCACTCCCAGGCTTCTGGGTTGATCGGTTCTCCTACAGTACCCAGAATGCGAAGGCTAGTTCGATCGGCACTTAATACAGGATCATCCCCTAAACTCATCAGCGCACGAATAGCCGTCGGCGCTGTGTAGAAAATGTTAACAGCATGTTTTTCCACAATATTCCAGAATCGGCTACCGTCGGGATAGGTTGGCACTCCTTCAAACATCAACGTCGTGGCACCGTTCGCCAAGGGACCGTAAACAATATATGAATGACCTGTGATCCAACCAACATCAGCTGTACACCAGTAAACCTCGCCGTCTTTATAATCGAATACTAGTCGATGTGTCATAGCTGCATAGAGCTGATAACCCGCAGTAGTGTGCAACACACCCTTGGGTTTTCCTGTCGAACCTGACGTATAAAGAATAAACAGTGGATCCTCTGCATCCATATCTTCCGGTTCACAATTTGGCGATACATTCGCCATACCTTCGTGATACCAAACGTCTCGATTTGCGTCGCCGGGCACTTTAGCTCCCGTCCTTCGCACAACAATCGTGGTATGCACATCTGGACATTCGGCAAGCGCTGTCTCTACATTTGCTTTGAGTGGTACAGGTCGACCTCCACGGGGTCCTTCGTCTGCAGTTACTACAACCCGGCAATCCGAGTCCAGGATACGATCTCTTAACGCATCTGGAGAAAACCCACCAAATACCACGGAGTGCACAGCTCCAATCCGAGCACACCCCAACATAGCGACTGCTGCCTCAGGGATCATTGGCATGTAAATTGAAACTCGATCCCCTTTGTTTACTCCTCTTGATTTCAAAAGATTGGCAAATCGACAAACATTTTCATGCAACTCCTTGTAACAAATATACCGCTGCTCGGATGGGTCATCACCTTCCCATATTATTGCTATCTGATCACCTCGAGCCTCAAGATGACGATCAATACAATTAACCGATGCATTGAGTTTGGCACCACTAAACCATGATATGGATCCAGTGACATAGTCATAATCCATCACCTGATCCCACTTCTTGGTATAAGTCAGGTAGTTATCCGCCTGCTCAGCCCAAAATTCTTCGGGACTATCGATAGATCTCCGATACATTTCCTGGTAACCGATCTCGTCTATGTAGGCATCTTCTGCATTGCGTAAGGCGACGGGGTATATTCGTTCGTTATCCATCTTTCTCCTCCTACCTAGTAATTACTGGAAACAATATCTCTTTACTTGATTCCGGGCCACAAACAAAATGACAAGAATACTTCAGAGCAAAGTGTTATTCAGCATGCTTCAATCAAGACTTAAAATCAGATCTCCAGACACAACTGTCACCCAACCTGTCCAGCCACTTTTCGTGTTCTA
>CAYFFH010000385.1:0-2802 GCA_964342175.1 uncultured Enterobacteriaceae bacterium
GCGGCCTCCATCCCTTGTGGATTGACTAAAGCTGGACTTCCGATCGGCCTGCAAATTGTTGGCACCCAATACGCCGATGCGCTCGTGTTACGTGCCGCCCGCATTTTCGAGCGTGAAATCGGCACCTTCGTTCCATCAATGGAGTCTAACTAGCACTCTAACGGCCGCGACTCTATGGGCCGGGCACTCGTGAGAGCTAAATCGCCATAACCTCGGAACGGTACATTTCGACTAATCGATTGACCTTGCTAATAGGCGAATGAGTAAGCCTGGTATCCCAGTCGTTGGTCGGTGACAATAGGCGATGGAGAGTATCGACCGAACTGTATTTTAACCTTATTCCGTACGTATAACCCTTCACTTGGAGTGCTAGTTTGAAAATTCGCGGTCGTCCGCTATTAGCGTTGATCGGCATGTCATTTCTGTGGGGCTATTCTTGGACGGGTATCAAGATGGGGTTGCTCGACGCAAGTCCGTTAACATTCGCAGCACTGCGCATGGGGATCGGAGCCTCCTGCTTACTATTAGTACTACCTCTGACCGGTCGACCTTTCCTACCCCGGAGGCTACCCGAGTTGCTCAAGCTTGGACTAGTTCAGACTACGGGGTTAGTGACTTTATCTACCTGGGCGGTCCATGAGGGCACCGCTGGTCGAGCGGCGTTTCTCGGCTACACCATGCCATTTTTTACTCTACTCATGGCCTGGCCATTTCTGGGTGAGCGAGTGCGCGGCCTCCAATGGTTGTCAATTTTCTTGGCTGCGTGCGGTCTCGTCGTAATCGTTGAACCCTGGAATATGTCGGGCAAGCTTTTCAGCAGTCTGCTCGGTATCGCGGTTGGGTTTACCTGGGCTCTCGCCGCGATAATGGTTAAGCGATTGCAGCTACGTGCCCCGATGGATCTTCTCTCCATGACGGCGTGGCAAATGTTTTTAGGCTGCTTACCGCTAATCGCCGTGGCAATTTGGCTACCCGAGGCGCCGGTAATTTGGTCCACCCGCTTCATCACAGTGTTATTACTAGTATCAGTTGTTACGACAGCCGTTGGCTGGATCCTATGGTTGTATGTACTCAATAATTTGCCTGCAGGTACTGCGAGCATGGGCACACTCTCCGCACCTATTATTGCGATCCTCTCATCGTCATTCCACCTGGGTGAACGACCGAGCACGGTCGAGCTTATCGGTGTTAGTTTGATCGGCGGCGCACTATTAATTTTAAGTTTTAATGCGCTGCGCGAACACCGTGAATTGCCCAGTGCGACTGCACAAGGTGAGGGAGCTTAAGAAATCGCCGGATCGATAGTGATAAGTTTTTAACAACATAAAGCACGCATATTCATCTGAGTGCCCACTTCAATTCTTTTTTTCAAACACTTGCTCACAGGACACGCAGATCAGATACAATTGGTGGACATCACGATCGGAAGCTCTGCTATATTTACGATGGTTTATCCAGTTCCGGGAAATCGCTCATGACATCGAACACATTCAATCAAGGAATTATGGAGATGTACCAGGGTGAGATACTGGGAGAAGCATTATTTGATCGAATGCTCCTCTTCTATGAAGATCCAAATCATCACCACAAAATTGCAACCATGCTGCAACTTGAATCAGAAACAGTGACTCGTCTTCGCCCGACTTTGATGGAACTCGGGCTCGATCTTTCTGAGGCAGAAAAATCCCGCACTGCAGGTATAAAATGGGCAGATAGCTTACGTGGCCTTCCGTGGGACGAATTTATGGTGAGCTTGCGAGATGCATTACAGCCCTATATCGACCGTTACAGCGAAATCACCACGCAGGCTCCACCAAAGTTCGCGGCCATCGCAAAGTCTATGGTAGTTCACGAAAAGTCTTTGAAGCGATTTGCTGAACTTGAAATCGCTGGCGACTCCGAGCATTCATTAGACGATATTATTACGCAATTACACCATCCGCTGCCAAAGCCATAAACTAATCATAATTCTGCCTTCGAATGATCTAAGACTTTTTCGATGTACCAGGGTTCATGAGCGAAAAAGGCAAGTTACCGATTAGTTCGTCGGACCACAAGGTTCACGATGCAACAGCCGCCAACTATTGGCGCGCAAACTTACAAATTATCATAGGGCTGTTGACCGTATGGTTTACAGTCTCCTTCGGTTTTGGAATCCTACTAGTTGAGCACTTAAATCAGATCAACTTTTTTGGCTTTAAACTTGGTTTTTGGTGGGCACAGCAAGGTTCCATTTTCGTTTTCGTCATTCTAATCTTCGTCTACATTCGCTTAATGCACAATCTCGATCGTCGCTTCGGTGTCAGCGACGATGGCGCACCTCCGAACTGATGGCGGCACAAACCCTGACCTATATTTTTGTGGGCATTAGCTTCGCCCTATATATCGGTATTGCAATTTGGTCCCGCGCAGCTTCGACTAATGACTTCTATGTCGCGGCCGGCGGTGTACACCCAGTAGCTAATGGCATGGCAACTGCCGCCGATTGGATGAGCGCAGCCTCTTTTATCTCAATGGCAGGCATCATCTCTTTCATGGGCTACGACGGTGCTGTCTATCTTATGGGCTGGACTGGCGGCTATGTACTGCTCGCTATGTTGCTCGCGCCCTACTTACGCAAGTTTGGAGCCTTTACGGTGCCAGATTTCATCGGTACTCGGTATTACTCGAACACGGCACGAGTAGTCGCGGTAATCAGTCTCATCGTGATTTCATTTACCTATGTAGCCGGACAAATGCGCGGTGTCGGGATCGTCTTCTCGCAATTTCTCGACATCCCTATCAATTGGGGTGTTTTCGTCG
>CAYFFH010000386.1:0-2781 GCA_964342175.1 uncultured Enterobacteriaceae bacterium
CCACAAGGGATGGAGGCCGCAGGATTTCGACTGAGATTGAAAGTGAAGGTGAATGGGGTCCAGCCGAGGCTAACGTCGTCGCCGCCATTTGGTGTATTTAATCCAACCTTAAATGCTGGAACCGGCATGGTTGGCGTTAGTAGCAAATCATATTTTCCGAAAAGACGGTTGACCGTAACCCCTATTTCTGCACGCTGCTGGTTCGCAAGGACATAATCCTTCTGGGTCTGCTTCGCACCCAAAGCAGCTGCGTGCAGTAACCCAGGATCCATAAGCTTGCGTTGCTTCGCACTAAATTTGTCTAACAACACAGATGCATTACCCTGCCATAAAATATCTAGCGCCTGAGTAAGATTAGGTAATTTAGTGCTAATTCTTGTGACATGCGCGCCGAGGTGGGAGAAGGTTTTGGCTGCGTTTGCGATGCTTCTGGTAATTTCGGGATCGATATTCTCGACGAACCCAAGGTTAGGGGAATAAGCAATTTTTAGTCCCTCGATCGTGCCGCTAAGTGCCTTGACGTAATCGACTCCGTCGTTGGGCAGAGTCCACCATTCGCGTAGATCTGGTCGAGTGATAGTATTCATCATTAATGCCAGATCGGTGACGTTACGAGCCATTGGGCCAACGTTTGATAGAGTGCCTTGCGCACTTGGCGGATAGGCAGGTACACGTCCGAACGTCGCCTTTATTGTTGCAAGTCCGGTAAAGGAGGCTGGAATCCTCACTGATCCTGCTGCGTCTGTGCCGACTGACAATGTAGACATGCCGGCTGCTAATGCCGCGGCAGAACCGCCAGAGGAGCCGCCAGGTGTATACGCTGTATTCCAAGGATTGCGGGTGATGCCATAAAGTGGAGAATCAGTTACGCCTTTGAAACCGTATTCTGGAGTGGTCGTCTTCCCGAAGAGTATCGCCCCAGCGTCACGTAGTGCTGCCGTACAGGGTGCATCGACCTGCCAGGGCCCTTTGGGATCAATGGCACGTGTACCGAATAAGGTCGGCATACCGATGGTCGCTAAAGTATCTTTAATCGTAGTAGGTACACCATCCAACGGGCTTCGCGGGTTATCTTTCTTCCACCGTTTTTCGGCAGCCTTGGCAGCCTTCAGTGCGTTGTCGCGGTCCAGAAATTGGAAGGCGTTAAGTGTCGGATTAAATAGATCTACCCGAGCCAGGACCGCTTGTAACGCCTCCACCGGAGATACCTCCCGGCGGCGAAATAATTTGACTAGCTCCGTAGCCGATAATGTGGCGAGATCGTCGTTCATATAGTAATTTCCCACTTGCCCTAAGTTTTTGCCTAAACTTTCACAAAATGATTGAGAAGAGGTTAATAAATTCGCTCCACGTTGTTAACTGTTAGTTGAACATTTCGGCCGGGCACATCGAAACCAATTAGCCGAGGGGTTCTCAATCCCTTTCTTTTGCGATAGTTCGAGCAAAGTTATGGATGTTTGTCGGCAGCCTAAGATAGAGCCTATTCTAGTTTAACGCTGATTATGCACTGTTACGCCGATACCTGGGTTGTTAGAGCAGTTTTTGCGACTTTGGCTTGTTCCCAGGTCATGTTTGTCCGATGATCCGCTAACGATTAATACTAATTTCCGGAGATCTATCATCATGAGCCAAGTCGTTATTGTCGATAACATTCGTACTGGTCTCGCCAAATCGCATCGTGGCACATTCAATTTAACTCGGGCTGACGATCTCGTCGCACATTGTATCGATGCCCTGCTTGAGCGAAGCCCCGAAGTTGCGCCGGAAGAAGTCGAGGATGTTGTTGTTGGTTGTGCGCGCCAAATCGGTGAGCAATCTGCCAATATGGCCCGCCATGCAGTTGCGCTGTCTAAGTTGCCGATAAGCATCGCCGCGATGACCTTAAGTCGAGCATGCTCTTCAGGATTGAATGCTATATCTGTCGCGGCCACTCAAATTGCGAGCGGTTGTAGTGATGTCGCTATCGCTGGCGGTGTTGAATCTATTACGGGCCTCGACCGTGGAAACCCTGGCGAATTCAAAAACAATCCAACCCTGGAAGAACACAAGCCAGATATGTTCATGCTAATGGGGAACACGGCCGAAGTTGTTGCTCGCCGATACGGTGTTACCCGAGAAGAACAGGATGAGTTCGGGCTCCAAAGTCAGCAACGCTACGCGGCGGCGGTGGACGCGGGTTATGTGAAAGAAGAAATTGCGCCAATGACGGTTAAGTGGCTTAAATTAACCAATAAGGAAACTAAGGATACGACGATTGTTGAAGGTACGGTCGACCGTGATGAATGTAATAGACCAGAAACCACTCTAGACGGACTAGCAAAATTAAAGCCAGCGTTTGAAGCCGGTGGCTCGGTCACAGCGGGAAATGCATCACAATTGTCTGATGGTGCGTCGATGTCCTTGCTGATGTCTGAACGACGCGCGGAGCAGCTTGGTCTCGAGCCAATGGCGTATTTTCGCGGTTTTGCTGTTGCCGGGTGTGAGCCAGATGAGATGGGGATCGGTCCAGTGTTTGCAATACCGCGATTGCTAAAATACAAAAATCTGACACTCGCTGATATCGATTTAGTCGAATTGAACGAAGCGTTCGCTTCACAATGTTTGTACTGCCGTGACACCCTAGGTATCGATAACGATATTTATAATGTCAACGGTGGATCGATTGCCATTGGCCATCCGTTTGGCATGACGGGGTCGCGGGTTACCGGTGTCGTCATTCGTGAATTGCGCCGGCGGCATAAAAAACTTGGTCTGGTTTCGATGTGCATTGGCAAAGGCATG
>CAYFFH010000387.1:0-2781 GCA_964342175.1 uncultured Enterobacteriaceae bacterium
GCTTTAGGTGCCAGTGGGGTAACCCGTGAGAGTTCGAGTCTCTCCTTTCGCACCAATTGAAGAATAGATCCCTTTGTTAACTAAGCTATTACCTGCTCAGCGCTTGCAGGTTTTGTTTGAATCTTAAGTTATGTGAATCGTTATGCAGGTATCAGTTAAACAATCCGGTGATCTTGAACGTGAAATGACTGTCGAGGTCCCAGAAGAACGAATAGCAGGGCGAGTAAAAGACCGGCTTCGTGAGTTAAGCAAAACTGCCAAGGTCGATGGATTTAGGCCGGGGAAGGTGCCATTTAGTGTCGTCCAACGCCGTTTTGGCGGACGTATCCGTGAGGAGGTTTTGAGCGAAGTTTTACGCTCAAGTTTTTCGGAGGCGATTACGCAAGAGGATCTCAAACTCGTTGGCGAACCTGCGATCGAGCCGCAAACTACAGGCCTAGGTGACGGTTTAAGTTACACTGCAACCTTTGAGGTTTACCCAACAATCGTTCTCGCTCCAATCGAAAAGCTGACCCTAGAACGCCCTGTTTGTGAAATCCTTGACGCCGATATAGACCGAATGGTCGAGACCCTTAGAGAGCAGCACAAGACCTGGCAGAGCGTGGATCGTGAATCAAAGGACGGTGATCAGTTAACTATTGATTTCGTGGGAAAAATCGAAGGGGAAGTATTCGAAGGGGGCGAAGCCACCGATTTCCAGTTGATATTAGGCGCGGGCCGCATGATTGATGGTTTTGAAGACCGATTAGTAGGGACACGAACTGACACGGAAGCAGAATTGAATTTGACCTTCCCGGTTAAATATCAGGCTGAGAACTTGGCCGGTAAGGAAGTGCAGTTCCTGGTAAAGATCAAGCGTGTGGAGGAACCTGTGTTGCCCGAACTTGACGATGAATTTTATAAGAAATTTGGGATCGAGTCGGACGATGGAGAAGCATTTCGTTCGGATGTTCGTGAAAAGATGGAGCACGAGCGGACACGGGCGCTGCAACGCCGATTTAATGCGAGTGCAATGGATGCAGTTGCGGCGGCTAACGAGTTAGTCGTGCCGCGTGCACTGGTCGAATCTGAAATACAGCGCTTGCAACAAAAAGCAATGCAATCAATGCTCCAGAGTGGCGGCGATCCTAGTGACTTCGATCCATCGAAGATGGGAGGGATGTTTGAGGAGTCTGCGAAGCAACGGGTCAAGCTAGGGCTACTGATGGCGGAAGTCATAAAATGCGCTGATATAGAGGCCGATCCCACCAAAGTTCGCGGGTTGATTGAATCGATGGCCGAAGGCTACGAAGATTCTAGTGCCGTCGTTAAGTGGTATTACGACGATCCAAAACGATTGCACGAGATTGAGGCTATGTGTCTTGAGGATGAGGCAGTGACTTGGATTGCAGAACGCGCGGAGATAAACGAGGTGGATATCTCGTTTGACGATCTCATGAATCCAGGGCAGACTGGCCTCCAGACAGAAGCCTAAAGTAACCCAATGAAGGATAAAATCATTAAGTCGACAGTTCCCGATGTCCAAGCACTTAACTTGGTACCAATGGTCGTTGAGCAAACCGCAAGGGGAGAGCGTTCCTACGATATATACTCGCGATTATTGAAGGAGCGCGTTGTGTTTTTGGTCGGTCCCGTCGAGGACCATGTAGCAAATGTAATTGTCGCGCAGTTGTTGTTTCTCGAATCAGAGAATCCGGATAAGGATATCCATCTATACATTAATTCACCAGGGGGGTCAGTTACGGCTGGATTAGCAATTTACGACACAATGCAGTTTGTGAAGCCACCAGTAAGCACAATGTGTGTTGGTCAAGCAGCGAGCATGGGTGCGCTCCTACTTGCTGGCGGCGCGAATGGTAAGCGATTTTGTCTACCTCATTCTCGTGTGATGATTCATCAACCATTGGGTGGATTTCAGGGACAAGCGACTGACATCGATATACATGCCCGCGAAATATTATCTATTCGCGACAGACTCAATGAGATTTTATCTAAACATACCGGCCAACCCATCGATAAGGTGTCGGACGATACTGAGCGTGATAATTTCATGAGTGCAGAAGATGCCAAGGAATATGGCCTAATCGATGAAGTCTTAGATAGCCGGGACGCGGCACCGTTAACGATCGAAGGTCCAACCGCGGCGTAGGGCAAACTTTTGGGATGACATGTTCAGAGGCATAGCGAATGAGCGAAGGTAAGAACTCAAAGGGCGGTGACGGCGACCGGCTTTTGTACTGCTCCTTTTGCGGCAAAAGTCAGCATGAAGTTCGCAAGCTAATTGCGGGGCCATCGGTTTTCATTTGCGACGAATGTGTAGAGTTATGCAACGATATTATTCGTGAAGAAATTCAAGAGAAATCTGGTGATGGTGTTGGCAGCAAATTACCAATACCCGAAGAAATAAATCATATTCTTGACGAATATGTAATTGGTCAGCGGCAGGCGAAAAAAATCCTAGCGGTAGCGGTATACAACCATTACAAGCGCTTGGATTCGCGGGTTAAGCAGACTGATGTCGAACTTTCGAAAAGTAATGTCTTGCTTATTGGTCCAACCGGAAGTGGCAAAACGTTGCTTGCTGAAACGTTGGCGCGTCTTTTGAATGTGCCGTTTACGATTGCCGACGCAACGACTCTAACTGAGGCAGGTTATGTTGGTGAAGATGTAGAGAACATTATCCAGAAGCTTTTGCAAAAGTGTGACTATGATGTTGAGAAAGCACAAACAGGCATCGTTTATATCGATGAAATTGATAAGATATCTCGAAAATCGGACAAT
>CAYFFH010000388.1:0-2768 GCA_964342175.1 uncultured Enterobacteriaceae bacterium
CCCGCCGATATCTGTGACCTAAAAAACGGCACCGCATGGCGCTGGCGTAAAACAAACCACATTGGGCGCCTGCAGGTGATAAATCGATTCAACCCTATCTCACTCGACGACCTGCATCACATTGAGCATCAGAAAAAAGAACTTGTACGGAATACCCGCCAGTTTTTGCGTGGTCTACCAGCTAACAATGCCCTCTTGTGGGGCCCTCGCGGTACCGGAAAGTCTTCCCTCGTTAAAGCGCTTCTCAATGCTCACACGAAGGATGGTCTAAAAATGATAGAGGTCGAGTGCCAAGATCTCATCGATCTCCCAGATATCGTCGAAAAACTAGACGGCGACGACGGGAAATTTGTCGTATTTTGTGATGATCTATCCTTTGACGGGCAAGTTGGAACCTATCGTGCGCTAAAGGTGATTCTCGATGGATCTCTTCTGAGCACACCGGACAACGTCATCATTTACGCAACATCCAATCGTCGTCATCTAGTGCCTGAACGCTCCTCGGATAATCTGGATGCGTCCCATACTGATGGAGAGATCCACCAGAGCGAAGCGGTAGAAGAAAAGATTTCTCTCTCGGAGCGATTCGGTCTTTGGTTATCTTTTCAACCATTTAATCAAGAAAACTATCTCAGCATAGTGAATTACTGGTTAACTGATTTTGACGTCACAGGCGTGGATAACGATGATGTACGTTGGGCAGCTTTGCAATGGGCGATGTTGCATGGTTCGCGTAGCGGCCGTTCAGCATATCAGTTCGCTAAAGACTGGGCTGGACGGACAGGACTCGGAAACGAATAACGGTGTAAAGAACCCGGTTCAATTGAATGCTAGACGAAGAGATAATTTCAACCCGACAGAATGCCGAGCGGTTATTTACCGAGGAAGATGTAGAACAATCCATAGATAACATGGCAACGCAAATCACCGCCCGATTGGAAGGTCGAGACCCTTTACTATTGACAGTGATGAATGGTGGAATGGTGATTACGTCGGGACTTCTTAGTCGGCTCGATTTTCCACTCCAAGTAGACTACGTCCATCCGACTAGATATGGGAACAAGACTTCTGGCGGATCACTAGACTGGATTCGGCAACCCCCGCCTACAGTAAAGGACCGCACGGTATTGTTGATCGATGACATACTAGATCAAGGCATAACCCTCCAATCAGTAATCAATCGCTGTCGGGATATCGGCGCCAGCGAAGTCCTGACAGCAGTATTACTTGTGAAATTGATCCCGCAGCGCGCCGGATTAAACGAACCCGATTTCTTCGGTATATCAGCTCCCGACCGTTATATTTTTGGCTCTGGTATGGATTACAAGACATATTGGCGCAACTGCACTGGAATATTCGCAGTGCGAAATTGATGTCGAAAATTGCAATTATTGGCGGCAGTGGACTTGACATTTTCTCTGCGCTATCGCCCATCCGTAAGCATCAACTCATCACGCCATACGGTAAACCATCTGCACCGGTAATCGAAGGTCGTATTGGTAGACAATCATTGTATTTTCTTCCACGACACGGGGCCGATCACGCTATCCCACCGCACCGCATTAATTATCGGGCTAATATTGCAGCACTGAAACATCTGCAGGTCGAAGATGTGGTCGCAATAACCGCAGTTGGCGGAATTGCACCCACTACTCCGCCACAGCAAATTATTATTCCTGATCAGATTATTGACTACACCTATGATCGAGAGCACACATTTAGTGATGGCCTAAACAACACCGTTACGCATATAGATTTTTCCTACCCCTACTGCGAACGCCTGCGTCAAGAGCTTATATGTACGGCACAAACAGCTGGGATTTCAATAGAGGCTTCTGGAACTTACGGGGTAACACAGGGACCACGTCTTGAAACTGCGGCCGAGATAAGGCGAATGGTACGAGATGGCTGCACCGTGGTTGGAATGACAGGAATGCCCGAGGCCGCGCTAGCACGTGAGGTAGAGCTTAACTATGCCAACTGTTCAATAGTTGTAAATTGGGCCGCAGGAATCACGGATGGAACAATCGATCTGGACAAATTAGACCAGAATCTCAAAGAAGGCATAGAGAAAGTACTTGCCCTCATTTTAGCTTGGGTCAAGCAACGTTAACTAAATACCGATAGTCTCCTACTCCGCAGTAAATTTTTCGTCAGGCAACTCTGTAGGCTCCGCAATGACATAGGGAGTTACTTGTACAAGCACACCGAATAATGGATGGTCAAAATAATGTATCTCTCTCAGTTTTACCTGACGTTGCTCTTTAATCCTAACAGGTGATACGCCATTGTACTTCACAAAATCTGTGGAGATATATAACACTCGACCAATACGGATCTGAATCTCGCCCTCAACCATTGGATCGGGTATTAAATCTAGTCTCGGGGAGTTTCCGTCGTGTGTGATGGTCGACTCGTTCGAGAGGTAATAGTTGGGCTCGGAGTTTCTGTTTAAACCTGATCGTTCAACCCTCCTCTCTACGATCGGGTGCCCCATTGACTCAATGCTTGTTGAGTTGAAGTTAGCCGGGCTCCTTGGCTTATCCGAAATATATACCCTGTGTGCGAGACTCCCATCTAAAGCAGGCTGTCGCCAACCTACATGAAGCACTGGACTGTAGGCACTCAAATCAGTCAGAAGCCGATATATCTCCGACATCTCCAGATCTTGTGGCAGCAACGATTGAAACGCCAGCGGCTCGCGTGTCACCAGTTCATTTAGAGGCTCTTCAGTCAAAACCGGGGAGCTCTCCGGTTGAGCGACGAAC
>CAYFFH010000389.1:0-2758 GCA_964342175.1 uncultured Enterobacteriaceae bacterium
GGCGTAGCTCATCGGATCACCGGAATCGTCCCACACCCATGCCTTGCGTGTAAGGAGATCGACGACGCCGACAAATTGATCTTCAATCCCAATCGGTAATGTCATCACTAACGGATTAGCACCGAGAACATCTTTAACCTGCTTAACAACCCTATAAAAATCTGCGCCCGTCCGGTCGAGTTTGTTGACGTAGATGATGCGCGCCACTTCTGAATCATTGGCGTAACGCCAGTTCGTTTCCGATTGGGGCTCAACCCCACCTGAACCGCAGAAAACACCGACCCCACCATCCAGAACCTTTAGCGACCGATAGACCTCGATGGTGAAATCAACGTGACCCGGCGTGTCAATAATATTGAGTTGATGTTCTTTCCAGAAACAAGTCGTAGCTGCCGACTGAATCGTGATACCACGCTCTTGCTCTTGCTCCATGAAATCAGTCGTCGCTGCACCGTCGTGCACCTCGCCAATCTTATGAATCTTACCGGTCAACTTTAAAATTCGCTCTGTCGTCGTAGTCTTGCCCGCATCAACGTGCGCAAAGATGCCAATATTTCGGTAAAAGGTCAGATCTTTCATTTTTTCTCTCTGATTAATTTCAGCAGCTAACCCCACAACCCCTGAGTAGCCCCGAGGAGAAGGATGTTTTCGTTTAGTAGTAAGCATGCCATCCCGACCAAGTTTCGAGTCACCGGTTAGGCAGTCGCGCATCTTAATCGCCAATGGTGCGAAGCGGAACAGTTTTTCGAAAAAAATTACAGAAATTGCCGCGGAAATGTTGATTTGTACAGAGTTCCAAGCGCAAAAGAGAGGCTGATCCATCAGCAGCGTCCTGAAAATTATCCAGATCTAACGCCTAATTCAATAAAATTAAGCGTAAAATCAGTAACACAAGTTCCCGATTAAGTTCTAGCTACCGGAAAACCAACGATTTTTGCTGAAACTAATGTGACTAACGCCCATAAGCACTCTTTTCGAGTGGCAAAATTAGAAATTCTCGCGGTGGAAACCGGCTCGCTCCTGGGGGAAGCAACCGGATTTTTTTGCGAGTACGCGAACAGAACCTTCCTGGTCACAAACTGGCATGTAGTTTCAGGTAGACACTTTCAAACCAGACGACCTCTCCATCGATCGCAAGCACTACCGGGCGCGTTGAAGGTACACACTCACGTCTCTAAATCGCTCTCTTCGATCGGGACGCCATCATCATCAACGACCTTCAATATCTCCCTAGTCGATCGCTTCGGTGCGCCTATTTGGCTCGAACATCCTCTATTTGGCTGCGACGTAGACGTAATTGCAATCGAAGTTGATACGTTGATCCCTGATTGCAGCAAGATTTATCGCATCGATCTCGCATTAGAATTATCCCGCGACACCCAGCTCTCGGTGATGGACCAAGCCTTTGTGACTGGTTATCCTTTAAGTGCCACCATTACCCCAAACAGCCTTCCCATATATAAGAGTGGGACTATCGCCTCCGAGCCAAGTGTTTTTGACTCCCAACCGCGGATCTACGTTGACGGTAAAACCAAAACCGGTATGTCTGGATCACCAGTGATGATAAAACGTCGACGAGAGTCCCCTGAACACGATGATACCAACGGCTTGAGTGCCAACCCACTAGACTTTGTCGGTATTTACTCCGGCAGAGATCGTCAAGAACGAACCGAGTTCGAAGCCGAGCTCGGTATCATGTGGCCCTACAAAGAGTGTTTGATCCCAATCATTGAGTCATTTCTAGATAGTCAGACCTCCTCAAAGGATGAAGATAAAGCGCGAGCGGCTGACGCCCCTGCCACAACGACGAATATTTAATGTACAAGTAACGACGACGCTTAGGCTTGCTCCGAAAGAAAGTTGAGGACAGCCGCATTAAAGGCGCTTGGGTTTTCTACGAATGGCCAGTGTCCAGCATTTTCAATGGTCACCAGATCACAGTGAGGCAGTCTATCACGCAAATATTCATGATATTTCAATGGGGTTAGTGGATCTAGCTCACCGCAGATCGCCAGCGACGGCACCGTAATCTGCCCTAACCGGCTCATACAATCGAAGCTGTCATCAGCGATCCAATCCTTGTAAATAACGCGCGAATCGCAACCCGAAGTCACCGCATTGATCCCTTCTACAACATGTTGGGAGGTGCTATCGGCATAACCAAAACGCGAGTCTGACTGGATATCGGCGCTACCATTTTCTGCAGCTTTTCGTGCTAGATCCAACACTTTGGGGTTAACGCGAAGCCGTGCACCTGTATCGATCAGTATCAAACCCGCAACGAGATCTCGAAAGTAGAGCGCAAGTGAAAGCGCTATCCCACCGCCGAGAGAATGTCCAGCAACAATACATGACTCCCAGTTTAAATGCTTAATCAAGGCACCGACGAAAAACGCATACTCAGTAGCGCTACAAAAGCCATTCCCTTCAGACTCACCGTGACCGGGTAGATCAACCGCTACCGCCTCTTGTTGTTCCGCAATCGCGCCAATATGTCCAGCAAATACTTTCGAATTACAGCCTGTACCATGGATATACATAATCCGCTGACGACCATTATCTGCCGTCGGCCGATAATGGTCGTAGCTAACGACAATTCCTTCTATGTTTGTTGTCGGCATTTTGATATGCAGAAATACTTCGAAAGTTCCTGACCATTATGCTTTAGTCAAAATTAAGAAGGGCCGCGATAAAGCGGCCCTCCGTGAGACTGAATCTCTTCAACCTCTTGATCGGTCACCCGATCTTAGTATCTCAT
>CAYFFH010000390.1:0-2750 GCA_964342175.1 uncultured Enterobacteriaceae bacterium
CTCGGCCAAGATATCATTGATTTTTTTGCAGCCGCAAAAGACTATCATCCGACCTGGGCCGATACGATCACCCTTGAGTCTATTGAACGGATTCTTGAGTATAGTCCGTTGTCTTTCGTTCATCGCACCAGTCCGCGTCCTTACATGATCATTAGCACGGCAGGTTACGACATTGTGCACCCGGCATGGTCGGTAGCCGAACTATTTAATGCTGCCCGCGAGCCCAAGCGGATAGAGTTCCTGCCGTTTAATCAGATTGGCTTATATTCTGAACCGGGCCTGACTATCTCTAATAACCTGGCGCGTGATTTTTTTATCGAAAAACTAGGGCAGCCTGCGGGGTAAATTAGTGCCTAGGAAAGTAGGCCCGACTATAAACGTAACCGTTTTACTCGAGGTCACAGCGAAACCAGAGTGTATCGAAGAATAAATTGCTATGTTTGCCGAAAACTTTCAAGAGACTCGGTCCCACTACGAGCGTTACCTCGCTTGGATAACCGAAACAGGGGTAAGCGAGAAACTCGCTAAAATGCTTTCCGGCCCCCCATCTTTCGGTATTTCGACCGCTTAGACGGGTAAGAAGGTAACCTCCGTCTATATGCTTAAACATTGACCGAGTTCGACCGCTCTCGTCGCACTGTCGCCATCGCGGTGATGGTCACCACATCTGTCCAAGCCCTTGTCACGATGGCGTCGTTGACGGTATCAATCTACGCGCCGCAGGCGGCACGCGACATCGGAATTGGTCCCGAACACATCGGCGTGTATGCCTCGTTGACCTATGTCGCCGCGATGCTGGGATCTCTTCTTACCGGCCGGCTTATACTGCGTTTCGGCGCGATTCGGTTCTCTCAGGGGGCTATGTTGTTTTGCGCAATAGGGTTACTGGTTTGTGCTGGCGGGCAATGGTGGTGGTTCTTGATTTCGGCTTGTATCCTGGGGTTTGGTTACGGGCCTACCACGCCGGCAAGTAGTCATTTGCTTTCGCGACACACGCCAGTACGCTCGTTGTCGTTAGTGTTTTCAATAAAACAGACAGGAGTCCCACTCGGCGGGGTGTTTGCCGGAATCCTTGTACCTTTTCTTTTGATCTATTTTGACTGGCGTGCAGTAAGCGTCCTCGTTGCGACGGCTATAATCATTGGAGCACTGTGTCTTCAAACATGGCGAAACCGCTTTGATGTCGAATTGACTCCGAGCCAACCGTTAGCGTTCGGAAATGTGTTGAAACCACTTCGACTAATATTTTCGCGCTCGGATCTGCGCTTGATCGCGGTATCGACCTTTTTTTTGTCAGGGACGCAACAATGCTACATCTATTTTCTAGTCACCTATTTCGAGATTGCGATCGGTTGGTCAACACAATTCGCGGGATTTGCCCTGTCCTTAGTAGGCGGGGCTGCGGTAATTGCGCGCATCGTTTGGGGTGCTGTCGCGGATGCTAGTGGACAAACCCGTCGGATCCTCGGGGTCATTTCGCTCTGTATGGCCGCGGCCACACTAGTGACCGCAAGCTTCAGCGCTGCCTGGCCGGACTGGGCAGTTTTAGCTGTTTGCGCATTGTTCGGTGCAACTGGCATGGCTTGGAATGGAGTATATCTGGCCGAAATTTCTCGGAATGTTTCTCCAGAAGATGCCGGGCTAGCAACAGGTGGTGCGCTTTTCGTGACCTTTGCCGGCGTGGTTATTGCGCCGCCGCTTTTCGGGCTCGCCATTGATCTGAGCGGCGGTTTCACTTTTGGATATCTGAGCTTGGCGGTAGTGACTGCCGTCGCTGGTGTCTGCCTGCTGTTATTGCCGATCGGGCATCGAGGACGTGCTGCCACTCCTGGCGAAAACTAAATTCTTCCCTGTTCCTTCATGAAACGAATAATCGGTGCGGGCTCTTGCGGGTGCCAGCGAGTTTGTTTTGGATCTTCATGCCAAATGAAATCGAGATGGGCGATGTGGCCGGGTTGCTTTGCGGAAGCGAAAACGTCTAGCGCGTCGCGCAATACTGCAGTTTATGTGGCTCGGTCCGCGACCTCGCCGTACGGTCGACCAAACGGGTGTTCAACTGCCGCAACACGGGGCATACCTAGCGCGCGTTGAAACTCCCAAATTAAGTTAACCGTGACAGTTGCGATACCGGCTGTCTCTATCTTCCGAGCCACCAGCCCTACGGACCGGCAACAGTCGGGTCAGATTGGCGCGAGGATCGCAAGATCGACCTCGTCGTTTTTCATCGCTTGCGCGATCTCGGGTGCACTGACATTTTCGAGCACGCTACTGTCTGCGCCCTGAAAACCTATAATAGAGTAATGGTTCGGTGCCGAAGATCCGACGACTCCAATAGTGACCAGATCCCTAAGAGGGAGCAATGGCAACGCAACGTTGATGTCGTTTTCGATGTAGGTTGTGTCGATGTGGAGGTGATTTGCTACGATATCATTATGCGTCGCATCAAAACGGATCTTGCGCCAACTTGGATCACCCCAAACTGGATTATTGCGCTCAGTTTCCATATCGAATGGTGGGTCACCCCGCATGGAAATGCCCGCTGTCGTCAGTAACGCGACGCGTGATTCTGCGAGGGGTTTAGCTGGAACGGCCCACGGAATAGTGGTTGGTGGCGTGGTACTCTCGATCGCCTCCAATATGATTTTTGATTAGCCTGCCAGTGAAGCGAAAGGCATCAACTCGGTGGTCACTCATCTTGAATTCCGATTAAAGTTTACAAATAACTTCGCTACCAAATTCTCGGATAATAT
>CAYFFH010000391.1:0-2732 GCA_964342175.1 uncultured Enterobacteriaceae bacterium
GATGATAATCGGAAGTGCCGCCAACATTACCGTGCCCGCCGTTGCTGCGGTGTCGGCGGCGTCTGAAGAAAACCAATTATACAAACCGAAGCCAGTACCAAAGACGAATAACGACGGCCCCAAGATCCATTGAATCGAGGCAACGCTAAAGCTGCGCAAAAAATGATTGTAAAATACTCGCTTAACGAAGTTAGCCACATGTTTCATAGCAAAAATTGGGAGTGCCTCGGCGACTTTAAGGTGACTTTCTTCATCGCCATATATCGCCCGCATTGGGACGTCGACGACGACGGCCCGCAGTGTATTTAATCGAAACAACATATCGGATTCAAAAAAATAATCATCGCTTATCTTAGACATTGGCAGCAAACGTAATACATCACTATGGATCGCAGTAAATCCATTGTTCGGATCGAACACATGCCAATAACCAGAGGAAAACTTACTGACAAACGATAATACGATGTTGCCAATTATCCGATAAAACGGCATAGAGGTGGTGTTCTCCACGCTGAAGAAGCGATTACCCTTGGCATAATCAGCACGGCCTTCGGCAATTGGAGAGATCAATCGAGGGATTAACGCCGGATCCATCTGCCCGTCTCCGTCGAGCTTTACAATAATACCAGCACCCGCCTCAAGTGCAGCACGAAAACCACGCTTCGTCGCACCCCCAACCCCTTCATTGCGAGTGTTCACAATCACCGAGACTCGGGGATCGTCATTCTGCTCCTCTATGAATTCACCCGTTCTGTCGGGACAACCGTCATCGACACATATGATCCAAGTTACACCAGGCGGAATGCGGGCGGTTACCTCAAGAATGTGCTTGCGCTCGCGATAACAGGGAATCACAACTGCAATCGACCTTTGCGGCGCCGCTTTTGCATCGCGGACTCCCTCAATCGGCTGTATCAATTTGTCCGTTTCGACCTCCACAAGTTATCGACACCTTACCTTGTCATAGCGCTATGAATGCACGATTACGCCGCGCGCGTTAGCACCATTTTCCAAGTCTTCAAATGCAGCCATAGCCTCATCTAGCGTATAGGTTTTGCTCACCAGCGAATCAAGATCGAGTTTTCCTTGACGATAAAGGTCGAGATACATTGGAAAATCAGTTTTAAAATTAACACCTCCGTACATCGATCCCATCAATGTCTTTGCGGTGAAAACCATAATCGGTTGCCGAACCGAATATTTGTCGTCTAACCGACCTACACCGACGACCACGATGTTTCCGCCCTTCCGAGTGGCCTTGAGACATTGCTCAACCAACTTTCCACTACCGACAACCTCAAACGCGTAGTCAACCCCCATGCCGTCGGTCATCTCGAAGATTTGCTTCACTGCATCACTATTCGGGTCAACAGTGTCAGTGGCACCGAACTGGCGTGCCATTTGCATTTTTTCCGAGGATAGGTCACAAGCGATGATCTTAGCGGCACCCGCCAGGCGAGCACCTTGGACGACATTGAGACCGACGCCACCGCATCCAAACACGGCGACCGTCGCTCCGGTGGGCACTTCCGCCGTTTTGATCACAGCCCCGACCCCTGTGCTTACCCCACAACCAACCAACGCCGCAGCTTTGAAATCAAATGCTTTGTCGATTGCGATAACACAAGCCGACGGTACCACAGCATATTCGGCCATTAACCCGACGAATGACATAACGAAGATATCTTTCCCCTGTCGATGGACTCGTGTGGTGCCATCGAAAAGATTGCCATCCTGCTTCGCGACGTTACAAAGATAGGATTCTCGCCGCAGGCAATGAAAACACTCTCCGCAGCTCGGAATAAACGATATCGCGACATGATCGCCTGGTACAACGTTAGTCACGCCTTCACCTACTTGTTCGACGATACCCGCGCCTTCGTGTCCCAAAACTACCGGAAGCGGGCTTGGTATTGTGCCATTCGCAACAGATAGGTCCGAATGGCACACGCCGGTCGCCTTCATTTTGATCAAAACTTCACCAACTTTCGGCGGATCGAGATCCACGTCAGTGACGCCAAATTTATCCAGTTCGTCTACGACCACTGCCTTCATGAGGATAGTCTCCTTATCGGACCTTTGTTAAACCTGATTCAATTTACGTCTGCCGCCCCTAACATTACTGCAGCCAACCATCGTTTCAGAATCACTCTCGGGACAACGTCGTAAGGGCCTTGGATCGCCCCCCCGGCGCAATATTCCCGTGCGTCATTTCCTCGACAGATCAAAAAAGTTCAAGGGCGCCAATGTGTAATTTTCATGAGGGCACTATCATAACCGGGTTTGGGACTTTCCTGCGATAGTACAGATATTCCGCCAGCCGGGATGTCACTGACGCAGGCTTTTTGATCCACACTGCCGTGTTCCGTTGCCGAACTGATGATTACCACCACCCGTTTTGGCAAAAAATGGTTGTATTTCGCGCTTGACACTACTTGGCAGAATCTGCATTGCGTCGTAACATGCTTGTAATTAAATTACCTGCGTTAGAAACCCAGGAGAGGGAGATGACAACCCCGTGTGAAGGAGTGCGACTTGGATCGCACTGACATCGGTAACCCGGATTATTTCCACAAAGTTGTAGACTGCCAATGGGCCTGTCCGGCCCATACTCCAGTCCCCGAATATATCCGTCTAGTCGCGGCCGGTCGCCATGGCGACGCCTACATGATTAACTGGTATTCGAACGTGTTTCCCGGGATACTTGGCCGGACGTGTGACCGCCCGTGTGA
>CAYFFH010000392.1:0-2719 GCA_964342175.1 uncultured Enterobacteriaceae bacterium
GACTTGCACACCTCGATGTATTTGCCCGAGGAATCGGTGTCCCGTCGAGACGATTGAGAGAGCCGGTAGATGACAAAGAACCATCGTGCGAACGCCCATTGGAGGCTAAACGTGAGGGCTTTTTTACTGCTACGATTCCGAGTGAACCGGAGGGGGGAGCAATGGCTAAGTCAATTTTTGGAAAAGGCCCCACACCTAATATTTTGCGTTCATTAAGCCTCGTTCCGGATGAAGCGCGGCAGTTAAATGCGATACTGAATCAAGAGTATTTCTCTGTTGAGACGATAATGAACTTTGGCTCGAGCTCCCATGAGGCGTTGTCTCGGCCCCAGATCGAAATTATCGCCGCGAAAGTCTCCGAGCTTAATCAGTGCTTTTACTGAACTACCTGGCATACCTATATCCTCCGTGAGAGTGGTACTGCGGTAAATCAGGATTTCAATCTGCGAGGTGCTTTCGATCCAGATCTAGACAGCGGAGTGGATCATGGTCGAGAGCTTGTGATGTTTGCGAAATCTGTGCTTTCCACGGATCTCGACCGACTTGTGGTGGCGCGCAGTCGTTTATTCGATTGTTTGGGCCCAACGGCTGTGGTGTCGGCATCTCTCATCGCAGCAGATTTCAGCATGGTTGACCGAGTGGCAAATGCGATCGGCATTAGCGTTGAACCAATGGTGATGGGGCCGAGCGAAGATTTTCGAGAGCATCTCGGAATCAATGAGTTTCCGTCAGCAGCTAACACTTTAGGAGCGGCGTAGCCCGTACATATGCGTGCCTGGATAGGTCAACCTTGTCGCTATTCATCCACCTGTGGCAGTAGGTATCGTTCGTACTCGTGCTCGAAGGAGAGCCGGCGGGTATCACTGATCCGATCGACATATAATGTTCCATCTAGGTGATCGAATTCATGCTGAAAAACCGTGGCGGGAAATCCACTAAGTTCAATCTCACACTGTTCTCGATGCTCGTTTGTGTAATTCACTTTTATACGCTGCGGTCGTTCCACGTAGCCGCGCAGCCCTGGTACTGACAGACAACCCTCCCAATATCCGGCAATAGCCGGATCGACAACGTTAATACTAGGGTTTATAAACACCGCGAGTGACATTGGTGCAATCTCACCATAGCGTGTTTCGCCGCCTGGAATTTCGATAATTGCAATGCGCACACTCTCACCGATCTGTGGCGCCGCAAGTCCGATGCCACCATAATCATGCAAAGTGTCGATCATGTCGGTGAGTAAGCGGTTGAACTCAAGTCCGCCTATCTCGTTGGAGTCGAGTGGTTGCGCCACCTCGCGTAAAAGCGGATGACCCATACGAATAATGCGTCGGATAGCCATAAGTAAAAGATATAAAAATTAACAAGGTCTTCAGTCAGATTAAGACAATGGTTTCTCGTCGGCAACTTCTTGAATCTAACCATGTTGCTTTAGATGTGGCGATCGTGATGATCCAATGGGCAGATCCAAATAAACGGTGGCACGTAGACACCAGTGATATCGTCGTCTACGATTCATTCTCACTATATAGAGACTGCTAAAATAAGTGGCTAATAATACTACGGAACGTCAACAGTTTGCGGATGCTGTTGCTGTTGCGAACATCCCGACCTTACTGATGGTGCTTGTGCAGATAACCGGCGAACTGCGCTGGTTAAAACCGCCCTATCGCCCGTTGCGGGGAAGTGGACTTGGCGACAATGATAGCGGGGGATTACCGGAGTCGATTCAAAAAGAGATCCGAGCGGCAACCTTAGAAGCGATGCTCGGCTGGCGGGACGGAAATCCGATTGCGATTCCGGATCCTGCGCCGGAACTTTTGGTAGAAATGCTTAGTTGCTCAATGGGCGAGCCGGTGCCTCCCGAGTACGGTTCATTTACATCTAGCTTACTCGGTCATCGTTCCGTTTCAGAAGATGTGATCGATGTTCCGGATGACTTTCACGTTTTAATTGTTGGGGCTGGTATCTCAGGCATTTGCGCGGCAGTCAACCTAAAAGCTGCAGGTATACCTTTTACTATCCTGGAACAGCACGGAGTGGTTGGGGGTGTCTGGCACGAGAATCGTTACCCGGGTGCAGGTGTAGATACGCCGAATCATTTGTACTCCTATTCTTTTGCAATGCACGATTGGTCTATGTTCTTCGCTTTGCGGGACGATCTTCACGGCTATCTAGAGCAGGTGGCGGCGGAATTCGAACTCAATCCACATATTCGTTTCGAGACCAAAGTCGACGATGCCACTTACGACGCCTCCGGTCAGGTATGGCGGGTAAATTTTACATCGGCAGATAATGTCAGCGGGTCCCTGACGGCGAATCTATTGATTAGCGCTGTCGGAATTTTCAATCCCCCAGTGCTGCCTGATATTGACGGCCTTGACCAATTTTCAGGACCCTCTTTCCATACTGCAGCGTGGCAGGATGACATTACCCTCACAGATAAGCGAGTAGCGATAATAGGAAACGGCGCAAGCTGTATGCAGATTGCACCAGAAATCCAACACCAGGTTAAGTCACTGACGATATTCCAGCGCTCACTGCACTGGGCCGCGCCGTTTGCTCAGTTTCGGCGGCGGGTCCCTGATCCTTTACGATTTTTGATGCGTGAAGTACCTCTATATCAGGCGTGGTACCGCGTACGGCTCGGTTGGACGTTTAATGATCGGATCCATTCTGCGCTGCAAAAAGATCCTGATTGGGAAGATCAAGACCGTTC
>CAYFFH010000393.1:0-2706 GCA_964342175.1 uncultured Enterobacteriaceae bacterium
GTCTTGCCGATAGATTGGAGATACAAGTATCCTACGCTATAGGCCGAGCTTCTCCTCTTTCAATAGCCGTGGAAACTTTTGGCACTGGTCATGTAGACGATCAAGTCATTGTAGATCTTATAGATAAACACTTCGATTTTCGTCCCGCGGCAATAATAAATAATTTAGACCTTAGGCGACCTATATATAAGCCTTCCGCTGCGTATGGACATTTTGGTAGAGAAGATATTTCCTTACCTTGGGAATCAATAGATAAGGCAAACATTCTTCGATCAGAAGCCAACATAAAATAGGATAGTACGCTATATGTTTGTTCCTGCTGAGGTTTCGAGATGAAAGCCGTAATACTTGCTGGTGGGTCAGGGACTCGTCTCCGTCCTTTAACCAACAATATTCCTAAACCTATGGTTCCGATTTTGAACAGGCCATTTTTGGAGCATATGCTAGATAGCCTAGCCTCACATGATGTTACAGAAGTCATTATAACTGTTTCTTATTTGTCAGATAAAATAAGAGATCATTTTGGTGACAATGGTTACTCAAATATGAACATCCACTATGTTTTGGAGGAGAATCCTCTGGGCACTGCAGGTGCCGTAAAAAATGTGGAAAACCTCTTAGATGATACTTTTTTGGTTCTTAATGGGGACATATTTACCAACTTAGATATATCCAATATGTTGTTCTTCCACCAGAATGCGAATTCTAAGGCCACATTATTTCTCAAAGAAGTATCCGACCCTTCTCAATTTGGTGTAGTCGAAATGAAAGATGATGGTTACATAGAAAAATTTATAGAAAAGCCTAATCCTGGTGAAACAAATAGCAATTGGATTAACGGTGGAGTGTATATCTTGGAACCGGATATTCTTACAATTGCCCCTACAAACGAGTTTTATATGTTTGAAAGGGGTTTATTTCCGACTCTATTGAAAACCGGCATCCCAATGTATGGTTACAAGAATAATCCATATTGGATTGATCTAGGGACACCATCGAATTATCTTAGGGTTAATCATGATATTTTGAATTCCTCCGATGATCTTATGGTTGCTGGGAATAGAGATGTGTTGAGTACAGAGGGAAATTTTGTACACCCTTCGGCTGTTATAGGAGGGCCTGTCGTCTTGGGGCGCGATTGTTTCATAGGCGCAGGATCGGTTATACATGGTCCTACAGTTTTAGGGTCTGGAGTGACGATTGGGGAAGGTAATGTAATATCCGGGTCAGTGCTTTGGGACGGTGTTCGTACAGGCAATGAAGTGATTTTGTCAGAGTGTATATTGGCTGATGATGTTACAGTAAATGACAAGGTCAATATAGGGAATCTCTGTATGGTGGCATCTGGTATGAATGTAACTACTGACCTGCAACCTGGTATTTCTCTCGGGACTATTGGATAACTAATCTGTGGGTTTCAATTACTAGAAGTTTTATCATTTATATTTAGTTGTATATTCTGTAAGATATCATTGATTATATTCTAGTAACTGGATGGTTAGCGAATGCCAATTCAATTTGGTACTGATGGATGGAGAGGAATTATAGCTGACGATTTCACTTTCGAAAATGTCAGATACTGTGCACAAGGCGTTAGCGATTATATCTTGACGCAGAATCTAGCAAATAAGGGATTGATAATCGGATATGACACTAGATTTTTGTCTGAGGAGTTTGCTAATACTGTTGCAGAGGTTTCAGCAGGTAATGGTATAAAGACCCTGCTAAGCGACAGGCCCGTACCAACACCGGTAGTTAGCTATAATGTACTATTTCACGGAACTGGAGGAGGGGTGGTTATAACAGCTAGTCATAATCCTCCTCAATGGAATGGTTTTAAATTCAAACCCGAATATGCTGGAAGTGCTTCCCCTGAGATTGTAGATGCGCTGGAAACGCACGTTCGAAGTTCTGAGACGAGGAAATTCAATAAACACGTTCGATGGGAGCAAGCTATCTCTCAGAATATTGGTTCACTTATAGATCCTTCGCTACCGTATTTGCAACATGTATCCAATTTAGTTGACATAGATGCAATAAGAAATTCTGGCCTACGAATAGTTGTTGATCCAATGTATGGTGCTGGAGCGGGATATTTCACAACACTCCTCGGTGGAGGAGACCTAAACATTGTTGAAATCCACGATGTAAGGAATCCTATTTTCCCGGGGATGTTACAACCTGAACCAGTGGCTAAGAATTTAGTAAGACTATCAGATATTGTTGTAAAAGAAGGACATCAAGCTGGTTTGGCCCTAGATGCGGATGCAGATAGATTTGGATTAATCGATGAAAATGGTGATTACATAAATCCACTGCAAGTATTAGCTTTATTATCCTTATATATGCTCGAGGTTAGAGGGGAGAGGGGTCCTTTAGTAAAGTCTTTGACTTCTAGTAATATGATTTACAGATTAGCAGAAATATTCGATGTTCCTGTTTTTGAAACCCCTGTAGGATTTAAATATATTGGACCTACTATGATAGAAAAAGATGCCTTATTGGCGGGAGAGGAGAGTGGGGGGTTCGGTTTTAGGGGTCACATACCGGAGCGTGACGGTATATTGAGTGGATTATTTATTCTGGACATGATGGTAAAGATGGATAAGACTCCATCAGAGTTGGTAGAGTACCTTTACAGTAAGGTAGGGCCGCATTACTATCGTAGAGATGATATCGTTTATGATCCAGTAATAGGAGCATCTA
>CAYFFH010000394.1:0-2652 GCA_964342175.1 uncultured Enterobacteriaceae bacterium
AATGTTTATACGCTAGAACTGCTTAAATCTTATTGATCTTTGTAGGTGAATAGACCGATGTTTATTGCCACCCAGTTTTTGCAGTGTCGCTACAACAACACCTAAACTAGATTTGACTCTGGGTGGTAGAAGTCTTGGGTCCGAATCCATTCAGGAGTGCTAATTTGGGATAGCTAGCTGTGTCGAATAATTTTGTCAGAAGCACGTTACACTGTCATGAAAATTCATTCTATAATTTTAGTCTAACCTAGTTCTCTGGGGATCAATCTTCTACCTAGTGTTACGCTGCCCTTAATCATGGAAATAGTAAAACCAACTCGGAAGCTCGCAACGATATTGGCAGCTGATTGTGTCAACTTTAGCAAGCTGATGGACAGAAACGAAGAATTAGCTCTTCAAAATATTAAAATCTGTCGAGGATTAATTGATCCAATCATTGAGGAACATAGTGGTCGGATTTTTCATACTGCCGGTGATTCCGTGGTCGCCGAGTTCAGTAGTGTGGTTGATTCTGTGAACGCTGCTATTGAATTTCAGAAAACACTTACCGATCGGAACAACAATGTCGCACAACAATCGCAGATGAAGTTTAGGATTGGTATTCACTTAGATGATGTCATCATCGAAGGTGACAATATCTATGGTAGTGGGGTCAATGTTGCAGCAAGACTTGAGAGTCTCTGCGAACCTGGCTGCATACTGTTGTCACGAACTGTGCATGAAAAGATCGTTAAGCGTATCGAGATTGCGATCGACAACTTAGGTAATACTAAACTCAAAAATATTGAAGGTGATTTCGAGATTTATCAAATCTCACCCTCCATGAATGATAGAAATTCTTCAGTAGAGCTGAGTGAGCATATCGATTCTCCTTTAGATAATGGAGTTGTAAAGTCAACGAAAGATGGGGATCTAAAGCCGCGCCTGATGATGCTCCCTTTTAGAAATCTCAACAAAAGCGAAGATAATGATTTTCTGGTCGATGGTATTGTGGATGACATCATTACTGAGCTATCAATGATTAATTCGATTGAAATAATGTCACGTAATACGACCTTTGATTACAAGGATAATCCTATAGACGTAAAGGAAGCAGCAGAAAAATACAAATTAGACTATGTGATCACTGGGAGTATTCGTTCAGCCGGCAACAGGGTACGTATTTCTGCAGAATTGGGGGACCCCATATCGGGTGATTCGATATGGAGTGAACGTTACGATAGAACTATGGAAGATGTGTTTGAAATTCAGGATGAGATAGTCAGCAAAATGGCGAATACAGTTCTAAGTGAGATCGAGATTACTAGCCTGAATAGGGCTAAGCGAAAACCAACCAATAAAATGACTTCCTATGAATATCTTCTCCAGGGCAAGTTCCACAAGAGAAAGCTAACCAAAGAGGACGCTAATATCGCAGTTGATATGTTCACCAACTCTATCAAGAGTGATCCAAACAATGGAAGAGCATACGCTGAACGTTGCTGCACCTGGGCCGATGGACTAGGGCAAGCTTGGTTCGACGAATCAGACGACGATCTGAACAAGAAAATACGAACCACACTGGAAGACGCCTATGAGTTAACTGATCACGATTGGGATTGCCATCGGTTGTTGTGCAATATTTCTCTGCACCTTGATTTGAATTACGATAAAGCAGAAGAGCATGGGAAGAAAGCTTACGAGCTGAATCCAAACAATCCTATGGTGCTCGCTCCCTACGGAAAATTGCTTATTTTGAATGGAAAATATGAAAGGGGAATTAAATTGCTCCAGAAAGCTCATGAGCTGGATCCCTTGAGTCAGCAACTGGTCGATGACTTGGTTTGGGGATCTTATACTCTGGGTAACTATGATGCCTGTATAGAATACACCTACAAAATTAGAAAGATCAGACCAAATACATGGGTACTAAAAATTGCGAGCTTTGGTGCTCTCAGACAGTTGGAAGAAAGAAACGAAGAGATCGATAAGTTCATAGGAAAATACGGAAAAGATGAACTGACTGTTCAGTTAGAGAAATTGAATTTCAACAGTCAAGAAATCAGTGAGGCCACAAAACAACATGTCTTGGACTAGACTGTGGCCATTGAGGCATGGAACATCCGGCGGTTAGTTCGACTTAATAGGATATTAGACAAAATTAATAAGGGTAACCAATGAATAAGGAAAATCTGTTGATAAATGCTTTGTCTCTCTGCCGCAAAGGTGAATGGGAAGCTGCCCACAAAATTGTTCAGCAGGACAACAGTCGATTATCTGCGTGGCTCCATGGTGTGATTCACCAGGACGAGGGTGACCTCTCTAATGCTCTCTATTGGTTCAGCCGTGCTGGTCGGTGTGAGCCTAATCCCATAACTGCTGATGAACTCGATCATTTTGAGCAAGTACTGACGGGGTCCAACGTAGATTAGATAAAATTTAGAAGCGTTTTGGACTGCACGATCACATTGATTGCTGGGTGTATTAATTGAATCTAGAGGAAACCAAGATCTCAGTCGGGGTTCAATCTGACATTGACGGATTGATTAGACGTCAGAAATCTGGCTACACGCTGGAACAGGTGTTTTATCGCAGCTCTGCAATCCACCAGTTGGAGTTTCAACGTGTCTTGTCACCTCAGTGGTTGTACGTAGATCACGAATCAGAGTTGCC
>CAYFFH010000395.1:0-2649 GCA_964342175.1 uncultured Enterobacteriaceae bacterium
CAAGCGTCCATCCCAGCGCCGGACTACGTTGAAATCCAATTGCGAATCCGACGACAACGAGAGCCACAATTAACCCTGGAATCCACCTAACCCATTTACGGCCTGTAGGGATCTGTGCAAGTTCATCGATAATTTTACCGGGGTTACTATCCTTAAGAAGCAAATTTTCTTCTACTCCTTTTAGATGGCCAGCCCCAACAACCGCAAGTATACGCCGAGACTTACCGGCCGCTAGTCGCCTAAGCTTCGCCGCCATAAATTGATCACGCTCGGCAATCAATGGCTCGTAGATTTCAGAAGCGGTTTCTGAAAACTGGGCCAACGTCGTCTCCAGTAAATCACCCTCTTTAAGCCTCTCAATAGCTTCCTCATCGATATCCTCGTGAGTTACAACACTCGTAATCAGACCCGAAAACAGATAGAGGCGGCGCCACCACGGTATGTTTCGGTAGACGCGTTTCAGTGTCGTACCAATTTCGCGATCAATTAACTCGAGCACACAACCTTTTTCCCGTGCCCGATCTATCGCAGCACGCATTTCGGCACCCGGTTCTATACCAAATTGGTCTGCTATCCGCTGTTGGAATGCACCCATCGCTAGCATCGCGCTCACCATAGGGGCGCGACCGCTTTTTATCACCTGAAACAGATCCATCTTCTGCAAAGCATCTGGTTCTTCAAAAGCTTTGTATCGACTATCACACAGTTCGATCGCAACCACCCCCCAATTGCCTGTGGAAATTTCGTAATCAACCGCTTCCGCACTTATACGTGAAACATGTGCCGTACCAAGGAGCCGAATACATGTTTCACCAAGTTTAATATCGGCAAAAGGTTGCTCAACCGGGGACATATTCTCGCGTTTATCCACTGGCCATCCTAAATTTATTTCTTTTTTCTACGAACGATTACTGTTGCATAGGTCAACATATCGTGTCGCTCCATAATTCCATAGCCGCTTCGTTCCGCACCACGCCCGGACAACACAACAGCGCCAACCGAGTAACAATTTCACTCTCCGCCCGAGATAAATCTATGACAGATCGATGTCGAAACATACTCCGTCCTAGTCACATCTTTTCTTGAAACTGTTTCGGTAGTGGAATTTCATCCGTTTTCGAGAGGATCCAAATCTTAGACTACTGTGAGTTACACATGATACCCAACTTCACAACCATCGGAGATCACGATTCTACGGCTCTGATCTATGGTTGTCTAAACCTAAGAGTTTTGAACCTAGGAATTTTAAAATGTGAATCACCTCCAACTGAGCCACCCATGCTACCAATAGCAAGGACATTAATTATCGGTGCCTTCGTACTCGTGACAACGAGGCCGGAATTAACCAACATGTCCTCTATCATTCCTGGCACAGATGCCATGTGTGGAGATGTAGATATTTAGGCTCGTTTTTCTGCGACTGAAATGGGGATCTCTTCGAAACGCAATCCCACATTTGCATATAGGCGCGGTAGAATTACACCATATTATTTTAAAACCTCTGGACAGGGTACTCCCTAACATTTTGCAATGCTGATCTGCCAATTCCTCTTTTCTGACCTAATTCAATCGAGATCTATGTGGCAACGTTAAATTCCCGTCAACGCGATGCAGTCCGCTACATCGACGGCCCACTTCTCGTCCTTGCAGGCGCGGGGAGCGGTAAAACTAGCGTAATTACCGAAAAAATTTCATCCCTGATAAGGCGCGATATCGTTGAGCCCGAACAGATTGCCGCGATAACTTTCACCAACAAAGCAGCAAACGAAATGCGTAGTCGATTAAAGAGAAAACAAACCGATTCTAAGCCTTGGATCTCGACATTTCACACTCTTGGTTTGCGGGTTTTCCGGCATGAATTCAAGAAACTTCAGTACCGTCCTGGGTTCTCAATCGTGGACGGTAAAGATTGCGAAAACCTAATTGCAGATATCCTACGCAGATCGACGTCCAACGATATGCCGGAGATCCGGGCTATCCAATCCAAGATCTCTGGATTCAAATCATCACTTCTGACACCAAAAACCCTAAAATTAGACGGTGCGGATTCCGTAACCCGAATTGCGGCTGAATGCTACACGCATTATGACAAGACTCTCAAGATCTATAATGCAGTCGACTTCGACGACCTAATCATGCGCCCAGTCATGCTACTGCAGACGGACTCGGTTACCCGAGCTTTTTGGCAAAATGAAATTCGCTACCTCCTGGTGGACGAGTACCAAGATACAAACCTCTCACAATACGAGTTCATTCGCTTACTGGTTGGAGACGAAGGCATGTTCACCGTAGTTGGCGACGACGACCAATCGATCTACGCTTGGCGTGGTGCGAGACCCGAAAATTTGGTCACCCTCCAGGCAGACTTCCCTAAACTCAAAGTCGTGAAACTCGAACAAAATTACCGATCGGTTGGCACAATTTTGAACGCCGCTAATCACTTAATTGCAAACAACCCCCACGCTTTTTCCAAAAGACTTTGGAGCGAACGCGGTTACGGCAAGAAAATTCTAATAAACGCAGCCAAAGATGAGCATGACGAAGCCGATTTTATCGCTAATCAGATCGTGCACGCGCGGATGGTAAAGGGTCATAAATTCAATGACTACGCTGTATTAATTCGTAACAATCATCAGGCACGTTTATTTG
>CAYFFH010000396.1:0-2645 GCA_964342175.1 uncultured Enterobacteriaceae bacterium
TAACTACAAAGGCACTCCATCGGACGGGAGCGCTTGAACGACAGGTGATTGTTCGTACCGTGTTCTCCGCGGCGGTTCTTGGTTTGACAATCCCTGGCTCCTCTGTTCCTCGGAGCGCAGCTGGAACTGGTCCGACGATCGGGACGACGTCTACGGCTTCCGTGTTGCCCGGACGCTCCCGTGATAGCGGGAGCTTACAGTAGAGACCGAGGGGTGGATATAGGGGTGGATAGAATTTAGAGAATAACCATAAACTCCAACAAAAACACATAGTTATATACAAATAGTGGTGCTCAGGAGAAGAGTTCACTTCCCTTTGTGAGCACCATCTAATCAATTTGAATATACCTAACCCATTGAGATACGAGCTAAGTCATAGCTGTATCTGATATTTGGGAGACGAAGGCTCCTAATACCTCCACCGGGACGGCTTTTCATGAAAACTATTATTTGTACTGCGGCGAACCAGCGCTTTGCCTCACTGGCACTCGATCTGTTCAGGTCGATACGTTACAAACCGCAAAGCACTGGCACCAGCATCGGTCTACTTGATACTGGGCTGACCGAGGCGGCGGCGGATCAATTTCGTAACGAAGTAGACCACGTGGTTGCGCCTGGGTGGGACCTAGATTTTTCCAAACTTGAAAGAGCCGATAACCGGTACCCAAACGAGAAATGGCTGAACGATAACCAAGGCAACCAAGCGATGACCGCCCGGCCAAACTTGCCAAAGCACTTTCCAGGCTATGATATTTACATATGGATCGATGCCGATTGCTGGTTGCAGGAATGGGCGGTGATAGAGATGCTAAATGAGGGCGCGTGTGACGGTTCGATCTGTATCGCCGCCGAACTCGACCGCGCCTATAATCATTTCTACGACCAGGGTAGGGTGGCCAATTGGGTAAACGGTGTTTACGAAAGTTTTTTTGGTCCGGATATCGCGGGCCGGCTACGAAACTTTCCAGTCCTGAACACTGGTGTTTTTGCACTGCGCGTTGACTCACCGCTTTGGGCGCGCTGGCATCAGGCCATGAAGGAGGCGTTCTCGCAGCGGTATGATTTCTTTGCTGAGCAGTGCAGCCTGAATAGAGTCGTCTATATTGAGGATTTCCCTCGCAACATTCTGCCCGCGACTTGCAACTGGTTGGTGAACCGCGGCGCGATCCTTTTCGATGGGGAGACCAAAACCTTCGTCGAGCCAAACCTTCCGTATGCGCCACTAGGTATCATCCATCTGTCGGGCAGATCCAAGAGCAAGGAGCACAAACTTAAGGTCCGTGGACGGCGGGCAATGCTTGAAACGAATCTGCGCTACAGCCCGACGCGCCGCGACATTAAAGCCCAGTGAGTTTTATTATTTCTAATTATGCTATCAAAAATGATGTCTTTGACAAAAACGACGCCAAATATAAATGGCGGTGATATCTTGAAGAAAAAACTGGCACCTACCGCAACAATAGAAAGGTCAGCGACTGATCACCTCCACTCGCCCAACTACCTTATCCATCCATCCATGCAGCACGGCAATTGGATAGCCGGATCCATAGCCTTGCCCAACACCAGGAGTAATCCATCCACCAATTCTGTCGATAATGTCAGATGGACATTGCATGGCACGTAATCTGTCCCGCATGGAATGCCTATGGATCTGGGTATGACTTGGATCTGTTGTATGGATGGAGAAGGTGGTCGGGTGAGTTGGGCAGTCGCTAGCTTTCCGATAGCTGTTCCTTACGATATCGTGCTTTGGCCTCATGAACCGATACGAAAGTAATTCAATGGCCATAAAATTCATAAACCCGAAAAATAGTCCCCCTCCTGCCGCCAACTATACCAATTTAGCAGTAGTTCCACAAAATCACCGTTTATTGGTTCTCGCTGGTCAAATTGGCAATTTGATGGATGGGACTTTAGTCGATGGGTTAGAAGCGCAATATAAGCAAGCGCTTAAAAATATTTTGTCAATCGTTGAGTCCGAAGGTGGTACCGCAGGTGACATAGCGCGTATTACTATATTCTTGACTGAAAAACCGGGTGACCATTCTTTAATAAAAGCGGCGAATGATGATGTTTTTAATGGTCAAAACCCAGCTATGAGTTGGTTATATGTTGCGGGTTTATTCCGCCCAGACGTTAAGGTTGAAATAGAAGCAATAGCATCTGTCTCTGTTGACTGACTCCAAACTATAGTCGCGTCGATATTTAGATATTGGATTTTTATATTACGTAGTTTCAAACGCTCAAAACACAGCTTTGTTTGCAGATCAATTGGTTAGATCACGTGATAGCACTTGAAGTGGTGCTCAGGAGAAGAGTTTGATTCTCGGATACGGCACCAATTCTAACCAACTTCGCAACACAATCAATATGTTAGGTGAGTGTGAATTCATAACAAAGACATTAAAAGTGTCTACCGTTTTGTCTACCGTAGAAAGCGTTTGAGACTTTGCAGCTGGCATCGCTGCGTGTTTAAGATACCAGTATATAATGTGTTTAATATACCGGTACGGCCGGTATCCAGAGCATCAGTCACTTTCCCGAGACCGATCGGGTAGCCAAGACGTTTGGGAGCATGGCCAGATGATTTCGACGTTGATGAAAATGTCCGCCGCTCGAAAAGCGGTTCAGCTTCTGGGCGGGGC
>CAYFFH010000397.1:0-2637 GCA_964342175.1 uncultured Enterobacteriaceae bacterium
GTTCGCCTTCGTAACTGGATGATGTCGTAGACCATTCCACACTAGGCGCTTCGGCATCTGTAGCTGTCACCGAGGCGGTCGCACTAACTGTGCCCGCGGTGGCTGTGATTGTTGCGGTGCCGGCGGCAACTGATGTGACGAGGCCGGTGGATGAGACGGTAGCAACGGATGCAGCGGAGGTGGACCATGTGAAGGTGGCGCCGCTTATCGTTGTACCTGAAGCGTCCTTTGCAGTGGCTGTGAGCTGAGCAGTCTCACCATAAGCCGAGAAAGCGAGCGCTGTACTATCTAGTTCAACGGTGGTTGCGAATGGTGTAACCGTCACAGCTGCTGTTCCACTCGCCGAACCAGAAGTTGCAGTGATGATCGCTGCACCTGCTATATCTGTAGCGACCATAATCAGCCCAGAAGACGAAACCGTCACAGTTGGAGACGACGAACTCCATGTAACACTCGCACCGGTCATCGGCGCCCCGAATTGGTTCCTGACTGTGGCCGTAAGCTGCCGAGTCGTACCCAAGCCCTCTAAGTTGAGGATATTAGGTGATATGACTACTGAGGTTGCTATAGGAGTCGGAGGTTCTGCTGGTAGTGAACTCGTAGGCGTTTCCCAGCCATCACCACCGCACGCTGCAAGTAGTAGCAGCGCTATCAGTCGAGAAAATCTCATCCTCGTAAGATGCAGTCGTCCTATCGAAATACGCCAGATAAGACGACTCCTAATCCCCTCCGTGGCTTTTACCCTAGCTGCTCCGGAGGCAGGGCTGGGTAGCGGTGCTTCCCCCCTCTGCTCCGCGAGGTCCCTCAAGTTCATAGTGAGTTCTAGGGTTTCAGTGAGGTGGTGCTTGAGCATCTCACCTAGGAAGCGGTTGCATGATGCAACGTACATCGCTCCAGAGTCCCCGTGAGATTTGACGGCATCCCAAAGAACCTTGCTCCACTCTTCAGGCTTACCGTGTGAGGGCATCGGCCTAGCTCACGACCAACTGAAGACGGTCTGCTGGCTTTGCCTTCTTCCTAGCTCGCCACTGGTCGAACATGGTCCGCTCGTTTCCGGCCTCAATGTCTTTGAGCCGGTCCTCAATCGCTTCAGCGCACTCCCTGCGGATGTCTATGTTGTCCGCTTGAGAGTAAACGGAACTGGTGATGCTAGAGACTGCGCTGCCCTTGAAGATCGTTCTCGTCTCCTCATCAAACCTCATGCTCTGGAGCCAAGTGATGGCAGTACGTCGCAAGTCGTGCATCGTGATGTGTCCTGGTTGTCCGGTATCTTTCTGATACTGCGGATCGACAGGCATACCGGCCATTTTGGAGATCGGATCGTACCAGATTGCCCAACGTGTGAGCGGTTTAGCTTCGGTGCTTTTGCCAACCCTTTGGGTTGGGAAGATCGGTCCCGTGCGGTCCCTCATAGGTCCAACCCCAAGGCCCTCAAGAAGCTCGTAGGCCATGTCTGTAAGTGGCATGGTGTATGCGTTCTTCGCGCCGCCTTTGGGGGAAACATTCCGAAGCGTTTTCAAGTCGTGGTTGACGTGCTCCCACATCGCGAGGCGGAGTTCCTTGCCACGGCATCCAAGCAGCAGCATGAGCTTGGCGACGGCCTCGTAGGATATTGATCCTGGCCGCTGGTCCTTTTTGTTGCGGTCGTACTGTGCACACACGCGGAAGAGTTGCTCGGCCTCACCTTTGTCGTACTCCAAGCATCGGGTTCGCTTCTCCCGACCGACCTTGAAAGGATTCAATTCGGACGAGCCTGAGTCCCTAATTAAGTCGAAGGGATTCTCCATCAACGGAAGGAGCTTCTTCCTCATCCCCCATTGATAAACGTGGTGACCGAATTTCCGCATCAGTTCGGCCATCGACGCTGAGTGATTTTTCCACTTCAAGAAAAACGCCTCTACGTCGTCGACTGCCGTTAGCTCGTCCGCAAAACGTTTCCCGAAGTCATGCTTGATTCGTCGCATATGCAGACGGTTCGTGGTGCGGTAGGTGTCAGCCCATCCCACCTCGCGTTCGTCCATGTAGGCGGCAAAGAGTCTGCTTACTGTTAGGCGACCTTTCTCCTTCTCGCGCTCCTCTCGCTCCCTCTTGAGCCGCTTCTGGCGCGCCTGGTTCGGGTCTGTGCCATAGGAGTAAAACTCGCGGCGTATTCTCTGTGCTTCGTCACGGGCAGCAGACACAGACCATTCTCCGAACTCGCCAATCCGGTAGACCTTCCGCTCCGTGCCGTACTTGAGCCAGAAGATTTTGCTAGACCGGCCATTTGAGTCGGGCGGTAAGATGCGCAAATGCAAGCCCTTCACTTCGCCGTCGTAGTGCGCCTGGAACTGAGGTATGCCCCCGCTCCGCGTCCGTTTCTCCGTATCCCAGCGCAGCTTTGAGATCGCGGTGTCATTCAGTCGTGCCATTTTATATCGTCAAGTTAGAGCATTACCCGCTACATTACCCGCTACAGGGTAATAACAACTACCCACAAGATACCCACACTTGACCTAATCAAGCAAGCAGTGATCCGGTAATATACGTTGTAATATAAGGGAAAAATGAGGAATGGCAGGGGATTATCAGCTAGCAACCGTCAACTACTTCCGATAGTTGATCGTGTACCGAACTCCCGTGGCAAGTTGGGTGGGTGGG
>CAYFFH010000398.1:0-2628 GCA_964342175.1 uncultured Enterobacteriaceae bacterium
CCGTGCCTACAAGAATATGGTCGCGGACTTTTCACTCAACGAAAAAAGAATGCTCTTCCACGATACCGCAGCGCGGGTATACCGATTGGACCTCTGAACAGAACAGTGCCATGCCATGGCAACAACAATCGGCGAAACGAAGCGACTCATCCTTCGCCGGTTTGAAAGCAGAGACGTAGATGATTTGACCGAGGTACTCGAGCATCTAGAGGTAGTCGATTTTGTCCTCAAAAAGAATTTGTGTGTCTCTATACCTCACCATTTGTGCAGAATGTCTTTTGTCGGAACTCGTTTTCTGACTGTTTGTTTTTGATGACTAGAAATGAAGAAACCACCCAAAGGTGGTCTCTCGATAAGTTTCCAAGTCGCCATTATCAATGGCATCAAGCAACTGCTCATTTAGGATGAGTTAGCATTTTTGTGGTATTAGAAGTCATAGTTTTCCTCAGAAAATTCGAACAGGATTATGGTGCTGGTGGTAGTTGCTAAGAACATCAGCAAGGTTGCTTACTACTGACGCAGTACTCATTTGGATTGGGAACTACGTATTATTGAAATAGCTCTACGTCATTGATTTAATATCACAGTCGAAGAGACTCGAACTCCCGACCGCGTGTCTCAAAGTTAGTGGCACTACTTTTGTGGGGTTCTATCTTGAGTCCTGCTGAGTTGTAAAAAAATCGCAGCCCAGAGGAGCAAACCAGGGCCCATGTAAAGTTTGTCGTAATCACCATAACTTGAGATAACGATCAATTTCCCAGTCACTGATATGGCTGAGGTAGCTGTCCCACTCATCACGTTTGAAGTCCACAAAGGTTTTGAACATGAGATCACCCATCACCTGCTGGCCTAGAGGATCCGCTTCGAAACAATCAATTGCTTCTGCTAGGGTACGTGGTAGGTAACTAACACCCAGGTCGGTTAGTTCTTGGTCTGTCTTCAGATACATGTTCTCTGTATGAGGTGATCCAGGATCGATCTTCTCGTTAATCCCTTCAAGACCTGCGGCCAGAACCATCGCACCACCAAGGTAAGGATTATTCGCGCTATCTGCCGTTCTCAATTCAACGCGACCTCCACCAAGTGGTACACGGATAGAGTTAGTACGGTTATTATTTCCAAAACAGGCAAATACGGGTGCCCAAGTGGAGCCAGACATACTACCCGTCTTAATAAGTCGCTTATAGCTATTGATAGTCGGTGAGATTACTGCCGACAATGCTGGAAGGTGCTTCAGTATCCCGCCAATAAACCAATACGCCAGTTCGGTGATATTACAACCCCTAGGATCATCTGTAGATTCAAATAAATTTTCCCCCGTTTCGATATCAGCGAGAGACATGTTGTAGTGAGAACCACTACCGGCACGATCACTAAACGGTTTAGGCATAAACGAGGCGAAATATCCACGGCGATGGGCCAGTTCCTGAGTTAGTAATCGAAAGAAGACAAACCGATCTGCCATGGTTAGACCGTCTCGATACATAAAGTCAATTTCAAATTGACCGTTGCCATCTTCGTGATCATAAGAGTAAACGTCATAACCCAGTTCATTTAAGGTCGCGACGATTTCTTCCAGTAAACTAAAGCTGTCCAGCGTTGATCGAATGTCATAACACGGTTTATCGATATTATCTCTCGGTCCGATCGGTTCGAATGCACCATTTTCACTCTGTTTTAGCAGAAAGAATTCCGGCTCTATACCGAAGTTAAACTTGTATCCCATATTTTCTGCTCGAGATAGTATGTTCTTAAAAATATGTCTACTGCATGGCTCGAACGGTTTGCCTTCGCACCACAGATCGCTTGCAAACCAAGCGATGTCGGATTGCCAGGGCAAGATGATGGCGCTTTCGGGATCTGGGTGAGCAGCAACCTCTTCGTCACTAACATCTTGGGGTACGCCGTCTAGAGCAGCCCCCGTACAGAGTTCTGAACCACTCATCATACGGTCGAAATGAGAAATCGGAACGACTTTTGACTTCGGTACGCCGTGGATATCAACGTAACTGGGCGCGCAATACTTAACTCCTTGCTCTTGGAGTGATGTTTTTAGTTTTTTCAAATAATTGTCATTCATCTGTCGTCTTAAACTATTGTAAAAGTAACATCAAACTCATCGCATATTTACCAGTACTTGACCCGCCGCTTCAATAGTCTGATCAATATCATCTTCACTCGTCGCCACACAGAGTCTCCGATCGGTAAGGGCAAACGGCGGTTCGAGGATCCCCGCTTGGTACATTCCCAGACGCCAGGACTCGGCTAACTCAGTATTACTAGCGAGCACTTCCCTATAGTTACTAGGTGGTTGCTCGCAGAAATAAATTGCCCATTCTGAACCGTAACCTGTGATACACGCCTGTATGCCAGCAGTATCGACCGCCTGTTGTAGTCCTGTACGCAGACGATTTCCAAGTTCGTATAACCGTTCGATACCGCCGTCTTTGAGGATCCCCAAGGTTGCAACACCCGCCGCCATGGCGTATGGCGCGGCGTTATATGTCCCTTCTATTGTTGCATTAGTTTCAGATGCGGACCCCAAAAGGTCCATGATCGCAGCTGTGCCGGCGATTCCGGCAACAGAATAGCCGTTTCCTATTGCTTTACCGAACGCCGTGAGGTCAG
>CAYFFH010000399.1:0-2602 GCA_964342175.1 uncultured Enterobacteriaceae bacterium
TTAAGGCTGTTAGCCAAATCATCATTCTACTATGTGATTCTCCATCGAAATAAAGGCGTCCCTGGGATCCCGCCCGCAAACTAAATAAGTCGCATTCGAATAATACGGTAACGCACTTAATGGGGTATGCGTTTTTATAAAGCGGCGGTGCTCTTGCCTTGCGTAAGTATCGAGCACTTTTTCAAGGGGCTTGACCATTTGATCCAACCACGGAGACTTACGAGATAGCGGCTCATCGAGTTCGACTGACTGAAAAATCAGCAGTGCACAGATTTGCTGTGTCCATGTCGTTCCCGACTTGTACGGTGTTGAAATTATAATGTCAGAATTTCTAGGGACAAAATTCGCCCAGCGGCCACTGTCCATAAGCGCATTTTGGTAGCGGTGTTCAATTGTTGGTAAAATCATGGTAACTCCAAGCCACCTACAGCAGGAAATCACGCTGTATGAGCGTTATCGGTATTTCGATAACGCTCATTAGACCAAAAGTAAGTTTGCCTTTCGACCGAAACTAAGCTGGGATGGTGAAAAATTTAACCATCTCCGGTAAGTTTTAGGGATCCAGTAGACTTATTCAAGTGTGTCCCAAATTATCGCATTGGCGTAAGTCTTATTGGGATCATTTTGCTTGACAAATGGCAGGCTTCTATCTGCGGTTTGGCCTCTCTTATGCCTTTCGATTAAACTCAAAACCGAGTTATAATTTACGTTCAAAGCTACTGCTTCCTGCGACTACGTATCGCGGGTAATTTGGATCTTGGCTTCTTAAATTTCTACGACGGGGAATAATCCATCATGGCCGTTAATATAATTTTGGCCCTCTCGCTCTTTGGACTTGCGGTTGGTTTTTTCTATTCATCAGGGGTTAAAAAAATCGCTGTCGACATGGGAGTCGAGGACCAAGAAGTTAAGACAAAATTGGTCAAGATACACGCGGCAATCGCCGGCGGTGCTATGGCTTTTCTGAAACAGGAATATAAGTTTATGGCGATATTTATCGTCGTCTTCGGTGCGATCATCGCCCTCCTTATCGATGACCACCACACTGATTATGTAAACGAAGGTATTTATACCGCTGTCGCGTTTGCTATCGGTGCCATCATTTCCATTGCTTCTGGCTTTATCGGTATGAAGATTGCGACAGAAGGAAATGTTCGCACTACAGTGTCAGCGAACAAGTCATTATCCGATGCCTTTAATGTTGCATTGCATTCCGGGTCGGTGATGGGTTTTGCCTTAGTGAGTTTGGCCTCGCTAGGGTTGCTGTTGGTGTATCTTCTGCTCGTGAATATCATGCCAGCCGAGTTACCGACTCACATTTTGATGGAAGTGATTGCTGGATTCGGGCTCGGTGGATCATCCATTGCATTATTTGCGCGTGTGGGTGGAGGGATATTTACTAAGGCCGCTGACGTCGGCGCGGATTTGGTCGGGAAGGTTGAGGCTGGTATTCCCGAAGACGATCCGCGGAATCCTGCAGTGATCGCAGATAATGTTGGTGACAACGTTGGTGACGTCGCTGGCATGGGAGCGGATCTGTTTGGTTCATGTGCGGAGAGCACTTGTGCCGCTATGGTTATAAGCGCAATAGCGTTTTCGGGCAACGTGGATGCACTGCTATTCCCGATCGTAATTTCTGCGGTAGGGATTCCCGTAAGTTTAGTAACATTGATGATGGTTAAGGTGGCGACCGAAGAACAGGTCGGCCCGGCATTAAAGCGGATGTTAATCATTTCAAGTGTGCTAATGGCGATTGTTATGTACTTCGTTACGGTGGAAATGATCCCAGCAAGCTTTGAGATCGGCGGCGAGTTATATACGAACGCTGGTGTTTATTATTGCTTCTTGACTGGTCTTGTCGCGGGGCTATTAGTCGGATTGATGACTGAATATTACACCTCGCATACTTACGCGCCGGTCCGAGAGGTCGCCCAATCTTGTGAAACCGGAGCAGCAACAAACATTATTTTCGGTCTTGCCCTTGGCTATAAGAGTGCAGTTGGCCCCTATCTCGCAATCGGGCTCGCGATCTATATTCCTTGGATGTTGGCTGGAATGTACGGTATCGCTATCGCATCTCTAGGGATGCTTGGTACGTTAGTCATCGCACTAACCATCGACGCCTATGGGCCAGTGGCGGATAACGCCGGCGGTATTGCCGAGATGTCGGCCATGGAAAAACATGTACGTGAGCGAACGGATGTTCTCGATGCCGCTGGAAACACCACAGCGGCAATGGGCAAGGGGTTTGCAATCGGTGCAGCAATCCTCACTTCGCTCGCACTTTTTGCGGCTTTTCTGACCCGAGCAGATCTTCTCTTGAAAGAACAAAATGGCTCCGACTTCGACTTACTCCTCAACATTAACTTGCTTGAACCAATGGTCTTTACCGGTCTTTTCATTGGTGCGGTACTGCCAGCCTATTTTTCGGCTATGACCATGAAATCGGTTGGCGCTGCGGCATATAAAATGATCGAGGAAGTCCGTCGGCAATTCCGCGATATTGAGGGCATCATGGAAGGGACGGGCGACCCGGAATATGATCAATGCGTGGCGATATCGACGCAGGCGGCATTGAAAGAGATGATTCCGCCGGGGATAC
>CAYFFH010000400.1:0-2580 GCA_964342175.1 uncultured Enterobacteriaceae bacterium
AGGCATAGCCGGCAGATTTACAGTCTGCTCCCGTTGACCGCTTGGGTACCCCTCCGAAACGTTAGCCGGAAATTGTCGGAATTTTCGAAGGTTATGTCAACTTTATTATGCCCGTAGGGCTAAGCCGCTAGCAGCATCACGAATTCGGCTTGGCCGCCCAGGGACTGTTAGGCTACCGCCGAGATAAAAATCGACCATATACCCGAAATAGCGGCGTGACTGCAACAAATCAAGCGCCGGTCGTCTTCCTTTCGGATTCGCACTTGTAGAGACGATCGGCCCAACACTGGTACAAAGACGGGCAAATTGCTCATGTCCTGTTACCCGCACTGCAATCGTGCGATCCGCACTTGTCAGCCAGCGAGGCGCAGCTCGCGTTGCCGGAAATACCCACGTTTCAGGACCAGGCCAACTAGCATTTATGGCAGAAAAATCGATCTGCGCTTGCTCTACAGCAAATTCGATCTGACGGAAATCGGCAACGACAACGATAAATGATTGCTTTGGACTTCGCTGCTTTAGTTTGCTAACAAAACTGCAAGCGCGCTCGTCGAGAGCTCGGCAAGCCAGGCCAAATACACCTTCCGTCGGATGAACAATAACTCGTCCACTCCGTAGCAGATAGCCCGCGGTTAAGTCCTGCCACCAACCCATAAGCCCTCAGCGTGTAAGTTCAGCGTCCTTTTTCAATACCAAATTTCGGTTCGCCTCGCGCTCGGATCTAATGTGTTGAGCGACGTCACTGTCTTCTAGTGCCAAGATTTGAGCAGCTAAATATCCCGCATTCTTAGCACCTGGCTTGCCAATCGCAACACACGCAACCGGAATGCCGCCAGGCATTTGTACAGTCGACAGTAATGCATCCATACCACCCAGGGCTCCGGCATCCAGTGGGACTCCAATCACCGGCTTCAAGGTTTGTGCCGCAACCGCGCCTGCGAGATGGGCAGCCAGACCAGCGCCAGCAATAAAAACGCTGCAGCCACGCCGATCGGCGTCGCGCACGTAGTTCGCAGTCTCCTCTGGTGTTCGGTGGGCGGACATTATGTGAACTTCGTGCGTGATATCAAAACGCTCCAAGATATCTATCGCAGCACTCATGGTTTCGAGATCAGAGTCTGACCCCATTAAAATTGCGACGAATCGCTTCGATTTATCCATAATTCCATCAACTGTAAATATATTAGTTCAATAAGTTCATTTCAGCCTTGCAAACCAAGCAAAAATAATCGGATTAGGCTTGCATAAGTTACTTCCCTACTTTCTTTTTCTTAGCAACGCGCTTTCGTTTTGATCGAGGTTTCGCGCTTGCCAGCAACTCAACACATTCTTCCAAGGTTAATGCTCCGGGTTCGCTATCTTTAGGCACTCTAGCGTTCTTTTTTCCATCGGTGACATAGGGCCCATAACGCCCTTTCAGCACCTTAATTCCTTGTTCCTCAAAGATCTTAATCTCGCGCTCGGCATCAGCCTGTTTTTTTTTCTCAACCAACTCTAGCGCACGCTCTAGCGTAACAGTGTAGGGATCATCACCCTTTTCAAGCGATACAAACTTCGCGCCGTATTTTACATATGGTCCAAACCGACCTACGTTCGTTGATATCTCTGATCCGTCAGGAGACACGCCCAATTTTCGTGGTAATTTCGTCAGTTCCAACGCCTCCGCGAGAGTAATGGAATCAAGACGCTGACCCGGCTGCAACCCATAGAATTGAGGTTTCTCCTCATCCTCCGCTGTCCCAATAATCACATAAGGGCCGAAGCGGCCCATTCGGGCTGAAACTGGTTTCCCGCTTTTCGGGTCGATACCTAGTTTACGCGCCTGGTTTGCCTCTTGGCGTGTCACATTGGCATCTTTGTCCGTTACTGTCGCATGAAACGGTTCCCAGAAGTCCTTCAACAAAGGGACCCAATCTTTTTCACCCCTAGACACAGCATCAAGATCATCTTCGAGCTTCGCCGTGAAATCGTAATCGACATAACCACTGAAATGTCTAATTAAGAATGTATTTACGAGGCGACCAATATCCGTGGGATAGAAGCGCCGCGACTCAAGTTCAACGTAATCCCGCTGAATTAATGTCGACATGATTGACGCATAGGTCGATGGACGGCCTATACCGTATTCCTCTAGAGTTTTAACCAAGCTCGCTTCCGAAAATCGGGATGGCGGTTCCGTAAAATGTTGATCCGCTCTGATATCATTTAGATCAACTGGCTGACCCTCTTCAAGCGGCGGTAACATCTTCTCATCCGCTCGAGTCTCGTCATCGGTACCTTCTAGGTAGACCGCCATGAATCCCGGATGCTTAATCGTCGAGCCATTCGCGCGGAAAACCCCAATCTCATTGCAGCTCAAATCAACCGCCACTGTATCAATCGTTGCGTGGATCATCTGACTAGCAACGGTCCGCTTCCATATCAGGTCATACAGCTTATATTGATCCTCGGTTAAGTGGCTCTCTATATCTATTGGTACCCGTTTTGCCGCGGTTGGACGAATTGCTTCATGCGCTTCCTGCGCGTTCTTCAATTTGGTTTTATACTCAGGCGGCGCCTCAGGTAAATCGTTGACACCAT
>CAYFFH010000401.1:0-2567 GCA_964342175.1 uncultured Enterobacteriaceae bacterium
GAGAAACATCGTTAAGTGAAAGCTCGTACTTGCGGACTAATCGGGCCAAGGTGTCAGAGCGGATGGATATTTCGATCCGCTGCGCGGTCTTCTCCTGCCGGATTCCGGTAAATGATTTTTTCAAGACTGCTGGACATGTTCTGATGGATTTGTAACTCGTTGATTCAGTAGTCTCGGTTTTTTGCCAAATACCCGGATTGCATGGCACCTTCATATTGGTTTTTTTATTCACGTCGAGATTAGATAGGCGGTATAGTAATAAGAATCATTTGCATTTGCAAATGATTCTTATTACTTATTTTCCTTAATCCATCTTTATCCCAACGGGCGCCGCCACAGATGGTGTTCATGGACCTTTTACCGGTGCAAACAGGGTTTGATTTGATGTCGGAGGGATAGTGCGCCTAGGAAACAAGGCGTTAGCTTAATTAAGCGGGAGGACAGACCTTGTTTCAAGCACAAACTTATTTATCGAAGCTCTCGGGCTCGCATTTCACTCGTCCAACCTTGGTCAGTACGACCGTAGGTAGCCCGAATTTTGACGTAACTAGCTTGGGATCTCCCAATCGACGACATCGCCGAGAATGGCTTTGATATTAGCTGGTGTTGGGTATTTCTCGTAGGTCTCCGGCCGCACACTGACACAAACGGCACGTGCGGTGAAGACCGGACGCTCTTCTACGCTTCCAATGTAACCGACGTCGAAGGAGCTCGAACCATATCGAATAATTCCGGTATTGATACTTAGGATCTCACCACTACGCGCGGGACCCTGCCACTCGATAGCAGATCGAACGAGCATGTAATCCCAACCAAGCGAAAAATAGTCTCCATCCGGTGCACAGCTGCTGATCCATACTTCGGTCGCGTCGTCCATGTACACCATATAGTTTGGGTTGTAGACGACTCCTTGTTGATCGCACTCGCCGTACCGTACACGGATCTGGTGCCTATGTGACATCGTTCGCTTCTCCACTCTTACGAAGCACTATTCTATCTAAGCCGACGGTCGACTGCATTAAGAGTTCGTAATTTAAAACTTTGTGTTATCTCTTTTTAAAGGTGAAAGCCGAAGCCATTGCTAAATGGGGAGCAATCAATCACCCTTATATTCACCAAGCAGACGGATCGTTTAAAGGCGATTGGGATGTTGACATAATCTACGCGGTAAAGGCGGTCGACACGATACTTGTTTTGTCCGATGGCGATCCAATGAGTATGTTTCGTCGTAACGGGAAGACATTAGTCTTGGAACCCTAACTCTAAAGGAGACGCGAGAGTGAAAGCTTCCGACTTGTTGGTAAGGTGCCTTGAGGAAGAGGGCCTAGAATATATTTTTGGTGTTCCCGGGGAAGAGAACGCCGACTTTATGATGTCGTTACAAGACTCGAAACAGATTCGGTTTGTGCTTACGCGTCACGAGCAGGGCGCAGCTTTTATGGCAGAAGTGTACGGCCGTCTAACCGGAAAGGTGGCGGGATGTCTAGGGACGCTTGGGCCCGGTGCAACCAACCTTGTTACTGGGGTTGCTGATGGCAATATGGACCGCGCCCCGTTGTTGGTCTTGACGGGACAAGGTTCGACGGAACGACTCCACAAAGAATCACACCAAATCATGGATGTGATTGAGATGTTTAAACCCGTTACAAAGTGGGCAACGACTGTCGCAAATGCCAATACGATTCCAGAGATTGTGCGAAAGGCGGTGCGCGTGGCGTTGACTGAGAAGCCTGGGGCCGTCGTCATTGAGCTGCCAGAAGACATTGCTAAGCATACGACGGGGGAGAAGCCCCTTCTTCGAAAGCGATTTCGTCGTCCGGGACCAGATGACAAGATTGTCAGTCGGGCACTCGAGATGCTCCGCGAGGCCCGAAACCCAGTGATAATTGCAGGAAACGGTACTATCCGAAAAAGGGCTTCGAAACAGTTACGGACATTTTGTGAGGCCACCGGAATCGGTGTGCTATCTACTTTTATGGCCAAGGGTGCCGTAGATGTTGATGCACCTTATTGCCTTTATACCATTGGGCTAGGGGCAAAAGATTTACCCACCCTTGCCGTCGATGCAGCCGACCTCGTCATAACTCTTGGTTTTGATATGGTGGAATATCATCCGCACTTGTGGAACCCCAGCGCTGACAAGTCAATAATTCATGCCGATTTCCTCCCGGCAGAGATAGACCAGTACTACAACCCCGACGTTGAGTTAGTGGGCGATTTAGCGCATACGTTATGGATGTTGAATCAACGGGTACAACAAGAAGGGTTGCCTGATTATGACTTGAGCAACCAAGCGAATATTCGTAAACGGATGGGGCAGGAATTAGCGCAGTATGCTGATGACGATACAGAACAATCCATTCGTCCCCAGAAGATGCTTTCTGATCTTCGTAGGGTATTGAGACCTAGTGATGTTTTGCTCTCGGATGTCGGCGCACATAAGATGTGGGTCGCCCGTCATTATCACTGCCATGAGCCGAATACCTGCCTAATACCAAACGGTTTCTGTTCCATGGGATTCGCTTTACCAGGAGCGATCGCTGCAAGCCTCGTGCACCCAGATCGTC
>CAYFFH010000402.1:0-2554 GCA_964342175.1 uncultured Enterobacteriaceae bacterium
TTGACCTTATTGATGAAGCTGCGAGCCGTATCAGCATTGAAATCGACTCTAAACCTGAAGAAATGGACCGCCTCGAACGTCGCGTGGTCCAGTTGAAAATTGAACGAGAAGCCCTGCGAAAGGAATCAGACGAGGCGTCACAAAAACGTCTTCAAGGTCTGGAAACCCAACTTAGTGCGGTTGAACACGAATTTGCGGACCTTGACAAAATCTGGCGCGCCGAAAAGGCTATATTGCAAAGAACGCACAATATCCAATCTGAGCTGGAGCGTGTTCGCCTAGAGTTCGATAGTGCCAGACGCGCCGGAGACCTAGCTCGAATGTCGGAATTGCAATATGGTGTAATACCAGAATTCGAAAAAAGCCTACTAACCGCGACTGCAGCGGAAAGTCGGGAAATGAGACTCTTGCGTAGCCGCGTCACTGATGAAGAGATAGCCGAAGTAGTCTCAAAATGGACCGGCATCCCAATCTCACGAATGCTAGAAGTTGAACGCGACAAGCTGCTACGCATGGAGCACGCATTACACACACGTGTTATCGGACAAGAAGAGGCCGTTAAGGCTGTTACCAACGCCATTCGACGTTCACGCGCCGGGCTGGCAGATCCAGAACGACCTAATGGATCATTCCTTTTCTTAGGTCCCACAGGGGTTGGTAAGACAGAGTTGAACAAAGCCCTCGCGGAGTTCTTGTTTGATTCCGAGGAAGCTTTAGTCCGAATTGATATGTCTGAGTACATGGAAAAACACGCGGTCGCGCGACTTATCGGAGCACCTCCAGGCTACGTCGGTTACGAAGAAGGTGGATATCTAACAGAGACCGTAAGGCGCCGTCCGTATTCTGTATTACTGCTGGACGAGATAGAAAAAGCCCACCCAGAGGTATTTAATATATTACTACAAGTACTTGATGACGGACGCCTCACGGATGGTCACGGCCGTACGGTAGATTTTAGAAATACAGTTATCGTGATGACATCCAACCTTGGTTCCGATTTTATTCATGATATGACCGACGACACCGATTATGAGCGAATGCGGGAGGCCGTTATGCAGGTCGTGCGGCGCAGTTTCAGGCCTGAGTTCATAAACCGAATAGACGAAGCAGTCGTTTTCCATTCGCTTAAGCAAGCGCAAATTCGAGCGATTGCCGAGTTTCAAATCGAATTCCTGCGACAACGCCTGGTCGAGCAAGATCTGGATCTGGCGTTGTCGAAACGGGCCCTCGACCGCCTAGGGGAAACCGGATTCGACCCAGTTTATGGCGCACGCCCCCTAAAACGCGCCATTCAATCGTTAATCGAAACGCCGCTCGCTAAGGGAATGTTAGAGGGCAAATTTCATACCGGCGAGGTCATTCATGTAGACGTCGACAACGCTGGCGACTATTCGTTTACTGGAAAAATAGCAACCGCGCTTTGATCTCCTGCACGCAAATACGTAACCGCGGACGCGCTGATCCTCAAGACTCCGTATATGCATGCTTCTGCCGGCCTCGTCATTATTTGAAACTATTAGTACAAGGGTGTCTTCGCGACATCCTTCTGTGCGCGGTCAACCTTGAAACTGAGAGACTGGTTTATATCCATTGAAGTCACATGGATATCTAACTCTACGGTAGCTATTTAACAGCTTTTCATCTACCATTTTTGACAGGATAGTCAAATAGGATACAGGCACTTCAATCATGGCGGTTTTAGGGGTTACATCGGTGACCTTGTCGTTACCATGCATCTCCCCATACCCAAGATGGATCGAGCCCTCTAGGTCCTTAATCAATTCGTGGTGCTAGTGTAGTGGGCACGGGGCAAGTTGTTACCGCAGCGCTAGACACCCCTGCTTCTGATGTACGTAGCAAGCCCGAAGGCCACTGGAGTAACCGACCTGCCTCTGGACAGTTATAGGTGATTGAACTTCTCCAATCATCTTCCAACACATTCAACGTCATCGCCGGTATTCTCGGGCTCGTGGTAGGGAGTTTTTTGAATGTCGTCATTCACCGGCTCCCACTTATGATGGAGTACGAATGGCGCAGTCAATGTACCATGTTGCTTGAACACCTCCCGAGAGAAATACCGAAAACGTTTAACCTGATGACTCCCCGCTCCCGCTGCCCCAATTGCGCGCATCAAATATCTGCACTTGAGAATATCCCCATCTTTAGCTATATCATCTTAAAAGGTAGATGCCGATCCTGTGACCTACCCATTTCATTTCGTTATCCGCTCACCGAACTCGTCAGTAGTGCTGCAGCAGTTGTTGTAGCAGTCCATTTTGGCTTCAGCGCCGCGGCTCTTAGCGCTTTCGTGCTCTCTTGGGGGCTAATATCCCTTTGCGGGATCGATATCGAAACACAACTACTGCCAGATACAATCGTAATTCCGATGTTGTGGGCTGGCATTGTCGTAAATTACTTCAACATCTTTGTCTCCTTGGAAGAAGCAGTTTTGGGTGCTGTATTTGGTTATCTGTCTCTTTGGACAGTTTTTTGGATATTCAAACTGGCAACAGGAAAAGATGGGATGGGGTATGGTGATTTTAAGCTTCTTGCG
>CAYFFH010000403.1:0-2518 GCA_964342175.1 uncultured Enterobacteriaceae bacterium
GCCATGTCCAACGCCATGTCCCGCCATTAAACAATCATGAATTATTCCGACGAGACGGATATATGTGTCTATATTGCGGTTCGCAACTCAGGGAACATCAGTTAACCCGTGACCACGTTATCCCACTCTCTAGAGGCGGGCGCGATAGATGGTCGAATGTCGTTTCAGCGTGTCGTTCTTGCAACACGCGAAAAGGCTGTCGCAGCCCAGAAGCCGCGTCGATGCCCCTACTTGCGGTCCCCTATGTACCTAACTGGGCAGAATTCCTAGCATTATCTAACCGCAAAATACTCGCTGATCAAATGGAGTTTTTGCGTTCTCAGTTTCACCGTAAGAATCGGCTACTGACAATTAGCCCAAATTAAATTTTAATCCCAGAACATATTCTCCAAAGAACCTGGACCTGATGGTCGTGAAGAGAGAAGGGCGGAGCAGGTATCAAATTTTAAGTAGCTTTGCATAATGACTCAAAGACCCCAGGTAGTATGATCGTACGCCATAATTCGAAATTGCTAATCGACTCAAATTAGTTCATCATTTCTAAAGAAACAGGTTTCCTTCTCAGGGATAATCGATAATACGGATAGGAGGCATATATATGCAAAAAGTACTCTCTATGGCAGTGAGCGCGTCCATTGTCGTAATCTTGGCGACAAACCTAACGGCTTGCGCGACCGTAAAGCCGGATCAATTGGCCGCAGTTGAAGCAAAAATCAGCAGTGCCATGTCCGAGGCCCGTTCGGCTTCAAGTACTGCAAAGAATGCGTTAGCCGCTGCGACGGCTGCCTCTGAAGCTGCAGCAAAAGCACAAGCGACTGCTGATGACGCACTATCATGCTGCAACGATAACAAAGATAGAATTGAACGCATGTTCGAACAAACAATGAAAAAGTAGATTAAAGTCAGTATTCCAAGAAAAACCCCTGCTTTTGCGGGGTTTTTCTTGGAATACCCTATGAATCGGAATTAGTCAGTCTGCGCATAGGTTCAACAATCGCCGGTACATACCTAGTCTTCTCTGATACCTGCTGGCTATCTGATATCCCACCAACCGCGATTGGAATACCGCTTTTTCTAAAAATCGCTTGTCGCATCGTGCGCCAATTGAGCTGCACATCTCGACCTAAAGTTTTAGTCACAATTAACTCTACTACTTGCGAGAATTGATCACGAAAAGCGTCTTTATCTTCGGCGAGATACGGATGCACCTCCAGATAAATCTTATTGTGCGCGATACCGACTTTATATGGTTGATTAACGATATACACGGGTACGCCTATCACAACCGAATCGAATATGTTTTGTACATCCTTAGGATACATACGTACGCAGCCATGAGTCACCCGCATCCCAATACCATAAGGTCGATTTGTCCCATGGATCAGATACCCAGGCAAACCTAACAGAATGGCAAATGCACCCAGTGGATTTTCAGGACCAGCAGACACAATTCTGGGTAACGGATCTCCTGCAGCAGCATGTTCTGCGCGGATCGATTCTGGCGGGTACCAATTCGGATTTTCAATTTTGGCAACGACTTTCGTCACACCGTGCGGTGTACTCCAATTCTGACGCCCAATACTAATCGGATGGGTTGTAACCTTACGCTCCTCCTGATTCCTAGTCTCTGAAAAAAGATACAATCTCATCTCCGGCACATTAACGACGATTCCGCGTCTTGGAGCCTCCGGCAAGACATAGAGACTCGGGACAAGTATTTCTGTTTCTTCCCCTGGAAGCCACGGATCGATCGTTGGATTAGCCCAGCGCATTTCTAAATAACCCTGGTCATAAGTGCGCGCTATGTCGGATAGCGTGTCGGATTGCAGACTAGAAGCTAACCCAAGTTCACCGATGAGGTCTTCAGAAAGCTCAAACGTGAGTGACAAGGCGGTCCCGCAAAAAAAACCGCATAGAACAAATAAGCAGAACTTGCATAACACCTGATGCTTGAGCAAACTCCGCGTCACTTCGTACATCTAACGATGCGTAATCCACCGATGGCAAGAAACAACCAGCCCAGAATCAGCGCGCTGCCACCAAGTGGAGCAACGTTGGTCGGGAACAGACTACCCGTAACAGATCGTATAATTAGACTGCCGCAAAACAAAACGATTCCTATAACCAAAAAGCCGCCGGCTAACTTAAACCAACGATTATCCGCTTGTGAATAAAGCGCGACGCCGCACGCAAACAACACCGCCGAATGCAATAATAAATACGTGATCGCAGTAGTGAAAACCGCGAACTCTGTGGTCGGCAAGCGTTCTTGCAATAAGTGTGATCCAATCGCCCCAGCGATCACTCCTACCGCACCGAAGAGACCACTGCACACCATAAACCAATCCCGACAGTCGAATGTCAGTCCAGGCCACATTAATAAATTTCCGCAGGAGGAGTTGAATTACAGGCTCGGATGATCACTTTTCAAGCAATCGAGGCATCAATTCAACTAGGTTACATGGGCGTGTGCGGTAATCTAATTGGTGAACGATCAATGCGTCCCACGCAAGAGCGC
>CAYFFH010000404.1:0-2518 GCA_964342175.1 uncultured Enterobacteriaceae bacterium
GATCCCAGACTGCTTCAGTCCATGGTGATCTTCAAGCAACCAAAAATTGGGGGTGAAGTGATCTGGCATCAGGACAGTACATTTCTCTATACAGAGCCGATGAGTGCCACAGGGTTTTGGTTCGCACTGGAGGATGCGAATCTTCGAAATGGCTGTATGTGGGTTTTGCCGGGTGAGCACAAAAAAGGGTTGCGCCAGCGCTTTCACCGGGTGGACGGACAATTGAAAAACATAGATATTCCCGATGCACTGCCTTTTGACGTGGCGCGTGCTGTGCCCCTGGAAGTCCCTCGGGGCACTCTGGTAGTGCTGCATGGGCTGCTGCCCCATTACAGCAAAGCTAATGTTAGCTATCAATCACGTTGTGCCTATACATTGCACACTGTGTCCGGCAAGGCATTTTATCCGGAGGATAATTGGCTGCAACGCGGGCCCGATATGCCGCTTCGCTCATTGAGTGCAGGTGTAACTTAATGTTGGTCGTACCGAAAGTCGAGCTGCACTGCCATCTTGAGGGTGCAGCCGGGCCGGCGTTGATCCGTCAGCTGGCAAAACGAAATAACACCACACTACCAGAAACATTGTTTACACCCGATGATCGGTTTGCGTGGGATGATTTCCAAGGGTTTTTATCGACCTATGATGACGCTAGCCAAGCTATTCGTACAACGCGGGATTACCGAGATGTGACTTATGAGTATCTAACGGAGTGCTCAAATGAAGGCGCAATCTATGTGGAAGTGATGTCATCACCTGATCATGCGGCTGCTGCGGGCATGTCTTACGATGCGCATCTTGAAGGCATTGTGCAGGGGATCGACGATGCGCAACGTGATTGTGGAATAATCGGTCGGCTCATAGTGACGTGTGTGCGGCATTTTGGACCTGCCCAGGCGATGAAGGTTGCCGATCAGGTCTGCGGTAGTCCCCATCCTTATGTGGTCGGTTTCGGTATGGGTGGCAATGAAATGGTCCATAAATTCAAGGACTTTCAGCCTGCTTTTGATCGAGTTCATATGGCTGGATTACCGTGTACGGTGCATGCCGGTGAATGGGTCGGGGCAGCCAGTGTGAACGAAGCGCTGGAAACACTACCGATTCAGCGAATCGGCCATGGTGTTCGTGCTGTCGAAGATAAGCACATACTGGAACGACTGGTGCGGGAAAGTGTTCACCTGGAGGTGTGTCCTACCAGTAATGTCATGACGGGAATTTACCCGGACTATGACTTTCACCCATTCAACATACTTCGAGATGAGGGAATTAGGGTGTCGTTGAACTCGGATGATCCTCCGTATTTTGCAACTACGATTGGACGGGAGTACGAGATCGCAGGTTCACGACTTGGACTAGATGATCGAGATCTGGTTCAGATCTCAGAAGATGCGGTCACCGCTGCATTTGTTGATGAAGAGAATCGAAGTATTTTGCTAGAAAGAATCCGAAGAAATTAATTGATTAACAGGCCGTTTAGATTCCAGTGGATAATTCTTGTTTGAAGATATTTGAGAATTAGCCTCAATAGGCAACTGTATTAGAAAATACGTTACCTTAGTTCAACAATTTGGTAACCCGAGTGGAGGCTGAAAATTATTGCAGCGTTGATGTTTAGTTCCTCACTAACAGGTCAGCAAGTTCTCGCAGTACCCCTTGCCCACCGAGAGAGTCGGTCACAGTGGTCGCAATTTCTTGGATCTGCGGATGTGCATCTGCTGGCGCCACGCGATGGCCTACCAGTTGCATCGCGTCAATATCGTTGGTGTCATTACCGACATACATGATTTTTTCGGGAGCGATAGACCTTGTGTCAATAATTAACTGCACGGCTGAAGCTTTATCTTCACAACCCTGAATGCAGGTAACGTTGAGCTTGTTTGCCCGAGCGGAAACCACAGCGTTCTTTTCGGTAGAGAGGATTATTACTTCAATACCAGCGGATTGAAGCATACGGATGCCCCAACCGTCGCTACGATGGCATACAACAGCTTCACGCCCGTCTTCGAATACATAAACTTTGTTGTCTGTTAGTACGCCGTCAAAGTCAAGAATCACAAGATTGATTTCAAGCATTGGATGGTTTCGACGGAATTGTGGTGTGGGACAGTAGTAGAACTACGGTAACGAGTAGCCGAAATTTTCTTCGAAGCGCACTTGAAATTGGTCTTGAGTAAAGTGATAGTTTTGGGTACCTTTCGATTCCACTTTAAATGCTCCGACGAGTGACGCTGCTCGGCCAGCCATTTCCCAGTCCCAACCACAGTTTAGGCCGTACAGCAGACCGGCGCGAAAAGCATCTCCACAGCCAGTCGGATCTACAGCGAATTTGATTGATGCTGCCGGAATGTCGATTGATTTGGCGCCTACATAGATTCGAGAGCCTTCGCCGCCTTGAGTAACGATCAGGGCATCAACCTGGCTAGCAACGTTGTCCAGGGTGAGTTCCGTGATCTTCATCATCAGTTTGGATTCGTAGTCATTCATAACACACCACGTGGCTTGATCGATGCAAGTAAGTAGT
>CAYFFH010000405.1:0-2511 GCA_964342175.1 uncultured Enterobacteriaceae bacterium
CAGCCATGGTTCGCCAAGGTGCTTATCTCGCCCCTAATGTCATTCTCATGCCAAGCTATGTCAATATTGGTGCGTACGTAGATGAGGGAACAATGGTCGACACGTGGGCAACGGTTGGTTCTTGCGCGCAAATTGGGAAAAATGTCCACCTATCGGGAGGAGTCGGTATTGGTGGAGTCCTTGAGCCTCTTCAAGCCGCTCCTACAATAATTGAAGATAATTGTTTCATTGGCGCGCGTAGCGAAATTGTTGAAGGCGTAATCGTCGAGGAAGGTTCCGTAGTCTCTATGGGGGTATATATTGGTCAGAGCACAAGGATATTAGATCGTGCAACCGGTAAAGTCACCTACGGAAGAGTCCCTACTAGATCTGTTGTAGTATCAGGAACAATGCCGGCAAAAGATGGCTCACACAGCCTATATTGTGCAGTGATCGTTAAGAAGGTAGATAAGAAAACGCGATCGAAAGTCGGAATTAATGAACTGTTACGCGATATCTAATTTAATTGAGGAATTCCAGCAACTCAACGATATTTTTGATTGGAACAATCTCTAGATTCTCTGAATCTTGAGGCGCTTGGTTCGCATGCGGAATTATAGCTTGTTTGAATCCGAGCTTTCTCGCCTCCTTGAGTCGTTCTTGGCCTCGTTGAACTGGTCTAATCTCTCCTGACAATCCTATTTCCCCAAAACATACGGTACCGGCCGGCAACGGTTTATCAAAATAACTGGACAAAACAGCTAAAACTATAGCAACATCTGTAGCGGTTTCTGATAGTTTTATCCCCCCCGCAACGTTGACGTAGACATCCCTGTTACCGAGAGCAATGCCAGCATGCTTATTTAATACAGCTAACAACATGTTAATTCGACCGCCCTCAAGACCGATGGAAAGTCTACGAGGAGCGGCAAGAACCGCATCGTCGACTAACGCTTGAAGTTCAACCAGTAATGGGCGTGTACCCTCTTGCGCAACCAAGACCACACTCCCAGCTTTATCTGTGTTGTCCGAAGACAGTAACATTGATGACGGATTTTCTACACCCTTAAGACCTGAATCAGTCATTACAAATACACCCACCTCATTTATAGCACCGAACCTATTCTTAAAGGCCCTAACCAATCGTAATCGACTACCCGCATCTCCTTCAAAGTACAAAACGGTATCGACTATATGCTCAAGTAGTTTAGGACCAGCCAGCACACCATCTTTAGTTATATGCCCTATCATAAGAACCGCGGTGCCCGTCGATTTAGCGAACCTTACCAATCTGTCTGCGCAAGCTCGTACTTGAGCAATGCTACCTGGTGCAGATTCCTGCTCTGAGGAAAACAAGGTTTGAATTGAGTCAATCACTACGAGCTTAGGGCTTATCGACTCGGCAATATGCAAAACCGCTTCGAGTTCCGAATTAGCTATGATTTTAATATTTGAACTCTCTACTTTAGTACGACTTGCCCTCAAGACTAGTTGCTGCAGGGATTCTTCCCCAGTGGTGTAAAGTACCAAATCGGCATCCGAAAGACTGTTTGCACATTGGAGAGCTAACGTGCTCTTACCTATTCCTGGCTCGCCGCCCAGCAGAGTTACTCCTCCTTCTACAAATCCACCACCAAGCACACGATCGAACTCACCGGAACCTGTCGACATTCTGGCAACCTGCGCTACTTCGATACTCAACAAACCTACCGGTGCACTATGTGTATGCGTAATGCCGTCTAAAGTTTTTGATGGATTAGCAATATCTGTCTCTGACAAGGAATTCCATGTTCCGCACTCATTGCACTGGCCGATCCATTTTGGATGTGTGGTGCCACAAGCGTTACAAATATAGGTAATTTTTTCTTTTGGTGGCATTTCTACCACATTTTCCTATATGTACAATTTCAAAAATACGATCTATGGTAACGATACTACCGTTGCTTCAATCCAGTACTTAAATCTGACAAGTTCTCACGGGTGTCAATATAATGACTCCGAGAATTCCGAAATATAATTCTCAAACCGAGTGTACTCACCCAAGAACGTCAAACGAACCGTCCCCGTAGGACCATTTCTTTGCTTTCCGATGATAATTTCAGCTGTCCCACTATCTTGAGAGTCTTCATTGTAGATCTCATCTCGATAAATAAAAAAAATAACGTCAGCATCTTGCTCTATCGCGCCAGACTCTCTAAGGTCGGACATTACAGGCCTTTTGTTCGGTCTTTGTTCCAAACTCCGATTTAACTGGGAAAGCACGACAACAGGTGCTGACATTTCCTTAGCAATAATTTTCAGAGCCCTAGTAATGTTAGATACTTCAACGGCTCGATTTTCGCTATTGTCACCAGACTGCATCAACTGCAGATAGTCAATTACAATCATGCCAAGTCGGCCATGTTCGCGGGATAACCGACGAACCCGAGACCTCAGTTCAACCGGAGTAAGCGCGGGAGTATCATCAATGAATATAGGAGCAGTATCAAGCAACTCCACAGCTGATGTCAGGCGTGGCCAGTCATCCTTGGT
>CAYFFH010000406.1:0-2507 GCA_964342175.1 uncultured Enterobacteriaceae bacterium
CGGAGTGCAGGGAACAGGAACAAAACAACCAGCACTAGTATGACGAAATGTTCTTTCCGTGGTCGCGAAAGCCATTGAGTGATCAATGGCAGTCGGCTAGTGACCATGAGCTGCTCCTTTCTTTTCCAATAACCCTTCCGGCTTTACCATCAAGACGAAAATGAAGATTCCAAATACTACCAACTCGGCATACCCTGAAGCAAGGTAGCCACCGACAAGCACCTGAGCTACACCAATTATGATACCACCGACGACCGCGGCAAAGGGACTGCCCACTCCTCCCACAACCGCGGCAATAAAGCCTTTTATCATGAGGCTAAAGCCCGACGCCGCATTAATCGCCCAAAGTGGGCCAACAACGACCCCAGCAACAGCAGCTATACTGGCATTGATGCCGAACGCAATGGCTATCATTGTCCAAGTAGAAATTCCGAGCAATCCGCACATATCGCGATTGATACTTGTTGCCCTATAGGCCCAACCAACGCGCGTTCTGTACAGGAAAAACCAATAGAGCACCATCACGACAGCTGTCACCATTACGGCCAGCGCATATTGAGGCACGATATTCATGAAACCTAGCTTCCAGGACTGGACTGGCATTAGCGTCGGGACGAAGTAGTACGCATGACGGGTAGCTATCCCGGCAATGCCCTCAAGCGCCATAAACATGGCATAAGTAGATACAATGATGGTAAGGACGGGAGTACCGCGGGCTAGCAGCGGGGTTACCGTTAGCCAGTTAATTATCAATCCTATCATTATCACTATGAGAATGATGAGAGGGAGGGTCCACCAATAAGACCACCCTTGTTTTTGGACAAAAACAAAGGCAAAGAGCGCCCCAAGCATCACCATGGAACCCTGGGCAAAGTTCCATACTTTGGTTGCATTAAAGACGCTAATCACCGAAAGCCCTATGAGGCCATAAACGCAGCCCAGACCTATACCTATAAACAAAAGAGTAAGGAAGAGTTCCAATATCCCTTTTACCTCCTAGTTCTCTCTGGGCTGTTCACCGGAGGTGACCCATCATCGGCGAAGCAATATGCGTACCGTGAGACCATCGTATTTTCTGTGTTCGTAATGGAAGGCCAGCTGCACGCAGAGCCCAGGCGCATGCCCGAACTCTGCGCACAGCGTACCCCGAGATAGACTCCGAGGCCTATTCCATGCTGTATAGCTATTTTACTGTATAGCTACTTTTTCTACTGTGCGCGAACAACCTTGCCATCTTCATTTACGGTCAAGGTAATGAGGTCGTCGCCTGAGAAGAGAGTATGATTGCCCGCTCCCGGCTTCCATCCCCCGATCGCGCCCGCGCTGGGCGCAGTCAATTCGACACCCCAGCTGTGGGTTTCCAGGGCATCCCGCACTCTTTCGCCGGTTATTGGCTCGTCCATCGCCTTAAGAGCCCTGAGGAAGGCCCTGGCTGCGTCGTAGGAGTGCACAAAATGGTTTTGTAGTACGTGACGATAGCCAAAGCGTGCCTCAGCTTTGTCGAGCACCGCTATCAGTGCCGGATCCTCGAGGTCAGCGGTTCCGGCGCCAAACCAGCCCACCATGTGCTCCGGCTCCCCCATTTGTACTGAGGCCTCTAGTGAGGGACCGGCCCCTACCACTATCGGGCGCCAGCCAAGCGTAGTCAACCCTCTGGCAACAGTCGCTTGCTCCCTTTGGTAAGTTAAGACCAGAAGAACATCAGGGTTTAAAGCTTCGGCTCTTGACACTTCTGCGGTGACTTCAGTCGCGCCCGACTCGATGAGTGTTTCGCCGAGAACTTGAAGACCGTACTCAGGAGCTGCCTTCTGTACTTGTGCCCAGGCGTCGTTACCCCATGCGTTGTTCTGGACCACTGCTGCCACCGTCTGTGCGCCCAGCTTCTTGGCTTCCGAGGCATAGGCACGGGCAAATTCGATATTATTGATACGAGCCCCGAAGAACCATTCATTAATTGGCTCTTCGTAGTAAAGAGGAACCGCCCAGCCCTGTCCAATCATTGGGACTTTTTTCTCGACACTGACTCTAGCAACAGCCAGGCACGCCGCAGAGCTGCTGCCGCCGGCGATGGCTACGACGTTTTCTGTCTCGATGAACCTCCTGGCTAAGGAAGTCGCCCTATCCGGGGCTCCCTGGGAGTCACCAATAACCCAGGTTAGTTCTCGACCGTTGACGCCGCCGGCCTCATTAACCTCCTCCATAGCCATTATCCAGCCATCACGCTCAGCGGTGCCCTGTTCGGCGGTGCCCCCGCTAAGGTTACTAACTAAGGCTATCTTGATCGGTTCTGCCCCGGCCGTATCCGCCGGTTCCTCCTGCCCGCCGCCGGCCCAGCCCACAAGAGCCAGGCAGGTGGAGAGCAGAATTGTCAAGACTGCGATCTTTGTTCTTTTCATAGTTTCCCCCCTTAGGAATACTATATGTTAAGGACGCATATTTGTCGGTCGTGTTATTACGCGGTATTTGTCACGATGTCAAGCTTCACGCGCTAGGGACGCTTCGGTTCT
>CAYFFH010000407.1:0-2504 GCA_964342175.1 uncultured Enterobacteriaceae bacterium
GGTTTCCCCACTTCCCTCAGTTTCGGAGGACAAATCCGAGCATAAAGTGAGTGGCGCGTCTAAGTGTCTAGGAACTTGGATAAGGATCAGTAAAACTGCAAAGTCCGGCTTCATTGGGGGGCATTTAGTAAAATCCATAATCGACAGATGTATTGGTACAGCCTTGCGGCCAGTCTGATACTTGCTGGATCTAAGTCTTCGTGTTTTTGAAGCCGTTCAATCGGTATGCCCCATTCTGTCAGAAAACCGGCGTAATCGAATGTACGCGAACCGCGTGCGGCATATTCCCAATCCAGTAGATAGAGACGACCTTCATGCTCAATGATATTCGATGGGCTAAGGTCATGATGGCAAAGATGTGTGATTCCTGGGTTAAGCGGATCATATTCTCGTTGATCCATTATTAATGAACGTTCGCTTTGAAGGGCCGGTGGAATGTTGATTTTCTCTGCATTTAGAGCTGCCCAGTATTGCTCCGCGTACGTAAAGTAATTAATTGCCGGTGTATCGATATCTAGAGAGTGAACAGATCGAAGAAGATTGAGTAACTGACTTAGGTGCTCCGGATCAACGAGTTTTTTCTTGTCCCAGTGCACCCCACCAATAAATTCTGTTATTAGGACACCGGCTTTGATCGAGCAGTAACCCACTTTCGGTGCAATCCCCGCCGCCGCCGCACGTTTAACAATAATTTCTTCACGCGCGCGATCAACAGCAAGTTTAAGTGGTTTGCAGGTATTAAGACGCAGGACCCACCGACCACCATCCACGGCGATAAGATAACTTTGGTTGGTGGTGCCGCCGACGAGCTCACGCAAAATCTTTGGAGGATTAGACCAAGGAGTGTCCCACTCTCGCCAATCCGCCAGAATACTCTCAACGGTTCGCAATTGACGGCTCCGTGCTTTGGCTCGCGTATCGTCGTCGCCAGCTCACATAGCCGATGACTGCAATCACGAGATAGGTAGTGAACAGGACTGCCGTCAGATATAGCTCGCGGTCGATGTAGAGAGGAATTGAGACTGCGTCAATAACGAGCCAGTAAAGCCAGTTCTCCAAGACTTTTCTTGCCACCATTACTGTCGTGATTACACTTGCCCAGGTCGTAAACGAATCGACGAAAGGCCAGGCTGCATCGGTATTTTGGCTTAGCAACGACCCGGATATCGTAGTTAGTAGTCCAATCGACAAAAATATCTTTAGGTGATCGGCCCGCGAGAGTTTCTGGATTGCTACCCCATTATGATTCGCTCCGCCGAAACGCCATTGTTGCCAGCCGTAAACCGCCATTCCCATGTAGAAGACGTTCAAGGCGGAATCCATCAACAACCCTACATCCCAGAATAAAACTGTGTATATGGCGGTACTCAATAGTGCACAGTGCCAGCAGAGGACAATTTCCCGGGTAGCGAGTATGAGATATGCGATTGCAAAGGCAACGGCTACACCCTCCCATGGTGGAGTGGTAGCGATTGCCGATAGAGCTACTGTTGTCAGTTCGTCCACCACGCTGGCATACCGTATTCGACAAAATCAGTAAGGGTAAAAATGAGCATGCCAGACTGATCATCATTCCAAGCATTGTCTCTCTTTCCGGGGGGCATTTCTTTATTGCGAATCCCTATGGACATTCGGTCTGTGGAGGGGATCGTAATAAAAAGTGTCACCTCTATCACGCGACGTCTACTTAAAACCTGTAATTTAGATTTAAACCGAATACACGAGGCTCACCGCGTTGGAAGTACTCTCGATTACGGGTGAATGCATCGCGCGGGTCATTAGCGAAAAATAAGCCATGCATCGCGTAATTTGTACCAAATATGTTTCGCATCCATGCTTGAGCCGTTATTGGTCCGAGGGTGTAGCTAACACTCGCATGGGCTAAGGCGTAGGCTTCGATTTTCCCATCATGATAGTAGCCGAAAAAATTAGAATCTCTCCCTTCAACTTCTAAACGCCCATGCAGCCGATCGTTAATTTTAAGATTGACCCCGATGTTGTATGTCCAATTCGGAGATTTCGCTTGGTCACGGTCGACCAACGATCGGAATGCCAAACGATCGAGATCAAACACCGTCATTCGTTCCACATTAGTTTCAAGGTAGCCGATGTTAGCGAAAAGATTAACGGCACGATTTGGAAAGTAGTCGAGCTCGAGTTCTGCTCCGTAGTTTTCAGCATCACTTTTGCTATCAAGGAAACTGGTGAATATGAATGTGCTTGGATCGAAGGTAAAGCTTTCGAGTTGTGCGTCATAGCGATCGATGTGGAAGGCCGTTAAGCGCAGTTGTAGGCGGTGATTATAAAGCGAGGTTTTAATTCCGATTTCCTTGTTAAACAGGGTCTCGGACGCGAATTTTTGACGTTCCGTCAGAAAACTCCTAAATGTAGCCGCGACCAAGGGAAGATTAGAGCTCGTGTCCGTATTAACTCCGCCTGGTTTTACCCCCCGCGAGAGAGTTCCAAAGATTAAGACATCATCAAGAAAGGAATATTCCGCGGTG